>JBJTMZ010000059.1:0-26264 GCA_046073805.1 Aquirufa sp. | reverse complement strand
CGAGTTTCTAAACCAGCGATTTCATCCTCTAAATCACGAACCTCTTCGGGTAAATCACCTCTTACTTTCTTGATATTGTCTAAGGCTGAATCAATGGTTTGAAGCTTTAATAAGGCTTCTAACTTTTGGGCAATTGTCGTTTCGGTCACTGTAGCAATTCTTCTTGTTGCGTTTGAATTATAAATTCGCTCTAATTTTAAGCATAACTCACAGGATTGCTGTTGGTCATACTTTTCAGAACGGCAAAAGTACTAAAATTATTTGATAAATACGCATGGATAGCATCCTTTATCATGACTTCGGATTCATAATGCCCAATATCGCAAATGGTGCAATGATTTTCTGCGTCAAAGAATTCATGATATTTGAAATCTCCGCTGATATATACATCTGCCCCTGCTTTTATGGCGTCCCCCAATAAAAAGCTTCCGGCTCCACCACATACGGCAATGCGTTGAATAGGGCGTCCCAGCCATGCCGTGTGACGAAAGTGACTCAATCCTAAGGACTGCTTCAAGTGTTTCGAAAACTGTTCAGCATCCAGGGCTTGAGGTAATTCGGCGATATAGCCTGAGCCGACTTCATTCCAAGTATTATCTAAACTTGTCACAAAATAGGCCACCTCCTCATAAGGGTGAGCCTGGAATAAAGCTGCTAAAATTCCTTTCTCTAGATGTGCAGGAAAGATGACTTGAACTTGTTCCTCGTTCACATCTTCCGCTTTTTTAGCCGACCCTATCGTTGGGTTAGCCAATTGATTGGGTGTAAATCGGCCTGTTCCCGTCTGGCTAAAACTACATTCCGAATAATTTCCAATGTTTCCCGCGCCAGCGGCATGTATCGCTTCACGAGTTTTGGTGGCAGATTCCGTCTGGACAAAATAGCTCAATTGTTTCAAGGCCTGCTTGAAGGGGCGAAGCACTTGACCGTTCATCAGCCCTAATTTTTTCGCTAAATGAAAACTCACGCCCTGTGGCGCATGGTCTAAATTGGTATGACTCGCATAAATAGCAATATCGTTTTTGATGGCCAAAATCATCGTCCGCTCCACATAATCCTTGCCCGTTAAGGATTTTAAACCCTTGAATACGATCGGGTGGTGGGCGACAATCATGTTGCAACCTTTTTCGATAGCTTCTTGAACGACAGCCTCTGTACA
Source organism: Aquirufa sp. (assembly GCA_046073805.1). GTDB lineage: Bacteria > Bacteroidota > Bacteroidia > Cytophagales > Spirosomataceae > Aquirufa. The sequence goes on along the minus strand of JBJTMZ010000059.1, from coordinate 25,105 downwards.
ATCCAGACTGATTAGTACCCCAGTAACTACTTGGTTTCTATTCCCGCATAAAAGTCCTGCGTTATCATAGGATTCTTGCCAACTCAATGGCGCCCATGTTTCCATGGAATGGCAAACGTCTTGTACGGTCATTTGGCGTGTTTTAATGTTACAAAGGTAGGACAATTCGAAAAATAATGTTAATTTGAATTGTATTACCCTAATTTATGCGTTGCCGACCAGCCCTAGTTTTACTTGAAAACAATCATTTACTCGTCATGAAATATCAGTATGGCGATCATTTTATCTATAATCTTCCCGGTGGGAATCCTGATCCAGGTGAGTTGCTAAGCGAAACCATTGCTCGTGAGTGTATGGAGGAATTAGGAATCGATGTAGAGGTCGGTCAAATGCTGCTCATGGGACAAGTTAGTGGAACCGAGAACCGGGACGATGTTTTGCATATCCTTTTTGAAGGTGAGTTAATCGGTGGGATCCCCGAATTGCAAGTAGGTGAAACCAATGCCCAAGAAGTTCTTTGGATGCCCATCAATCAGTTGAGTCAAGTGACTATGTATCCCAATATTGGGATGGAATTGACGGATCTATTGATTACCCAGCAAAAAGGAAAATATGTCGGTGCTATTCAGCAACCTTGGTTGGCCTAGGAAATAAAAAGGTTCCGACCAACAATCCCAAGACACTTGCTGTCAATCCAAACCAAATAGAAGGAATTTCCTGCGGTGCCCAAAAATTAAAATAAGCCCAAACGAATAACCCCAACAGCATACTGAGATGGCTTCCCATCGCACTCGCGCGTTTCCACCACAATCCAGCATTCAAGGGAATAAATAAGGACACCAAGCTGAATGCGGAGGCTTCGCCGACTAGTTCAAAGATATTTTGCCGACTGACCGCCATCCAGATACACGCCAAGGTCACCCAAACAACGGAGAATCGGATGATGAGCAAGACTTTTTTGTCGGAGGGATGTTTCAATAAAGGTTTCCAGAGGTTCTCCCCAAGCACAGAAGCCGGTGCTAAAATCGCTCCACTCGTGGTACTTAAAAGCGCGGAAAGCAGTGCGCCTAAAAATAGAATTTGAATTCCGTAGGGCATAAATCGCATCACCAGATGGGGAATTAACAAGCTATCATCTGCCAGTAGACTAGGATATAAGCGAACACCAATTAAGCCAATAAACAAGGGGAGCAAAGCGATCGTCAAGTACATGCCTCCCGCTGCTAAACTTGCTTTGGCTGCGATTGGGCTGCTTTTTGCCGACATAACCCGTTGGAAGATATCTTGTTGAGGTATACTTCCCAGGCCAATGACCATCCAAGCACCGATGTATTTTAACCACTCCACCGGTTCGGAACTTTGTGGGGTAAATCGAAAAAATCCTTTGGGCTGTTTAGCCAAAAACGCATTAAAATCCGGAATCTTATCGAATAAAAGGTAGGCAAGAAGAAGTAGCCCGACGATTAAAATGATGTTATGAAGGAAGTCGGTAATCGAAATCGACCACATTCCACCCATGAGCGTATAAGTCATGACCAAGAGCGCTCCAATGACGATGCCCATTTCCGTGCTGATGGGTAATAATAAATGAAGTGTAAGTCCCAGGGCTACTAATTGCGCCGAAATCCAACCAAAATAGGAGGGAATCATCACAAGGGCGGAAATTTTTTCGGATAAACCGCCGAAACGAATTCGGAAGAAATCGCTAAAGGTTAAAACGGGTAAGGGGTAAAGTTTGCGGGCATAGATGGCGCCAACAATAAACAGTCCCAAAGCTGCTCCGAAAGGTTCTTCGATGACCGCATACAATCCGCCGTGGACAAACTCTCTCGGCGCACCAAGTAGGGTCTCTGATCCGAACCAAGTGGCGAATGTGACCATCGTGGCGAGTCCAAATGAAAGCGTTCGACCCGCTAGGACAAAGTCGGTCGTCGTCCGAACCTTGGTACTGGCAAACCAGCCTACCAACAAATTCAGTACCAAATAAAAGATGACAAAACCTACAAGCATTCCATGAAAATGAGCACGAAAATACAGATTTTTTTTACCTTTAAGCTATGAAAAACTTGGCATTTCTTCTTTTGCTTGGCTTAGCGGTCTCATCATGTACAGCACATCGTGTAAAAAGTAGGTTTAAGCAATCGCACATGTCCGAATATGCTTCCGGGGTACTCATTCAGGAAGTTGAAACGCAAAAGCTAGTCTTTCAACATCATGCCGATCATTATTTCATGCCGGCATCCAATGCGAAGTTGGTGACTTTTTTAGAAGCGAATCGAATTTTGAAGGACTCAATCCCTGCTTATCGTTATTACGAAACGCCGGATACATTATTCTTTTGGGGTACGGGTGATCCGAGTTTGGGACATCCGGATTTAAAAGGGAATGCGCTATTTAAAAAGCTTGCCTCTTCTACCCATAAGGTGTTAGTATTGGCGGATTCGGATGAGCATGTAATGCCTTTAGGCTCGGGATGGGCTTGGGATGATTACATGGATTCGTATTCGGCTGAAGTTTCGTTGCTTCCCATGTACAATAATCAAGTGCGAATTACGCTAAAGGACGGAAAAATGTCGGTTTATCCGGAATATTTCACGTCACAAGTAAATATTGGTCAAACCCTTTTTCATCATCGAGATCGAAACTCCAATCAGTTTGATGTGCCCATGATTAAAACGGGCGAAAATCTATTTGTCATTCCTTTTTTGACTTCCACAAAACAAACGGCCGATTTATTGAATTATGAAATTAAGGTACCAATTATAACCCAAGCTCGGGCTTATGATCATCGTTCCCAATTAGCCTATGCGGGAAAGGTGGATAGTTTATTTCTACCGATGCTTCAAGACAGTGACAATCAAATTGCCGAACAACTATTATATCTGATGGCAGCTAAAAGGAATTGGTCGGGGCCAACTCATAAAATCATTGAAAATTTGACCAAAGAAGATACTTTGTTGGCCCCCCTGCGTTGGGTCGATGGTTCGGGATTATCACGCTATAACTTGATGCGTCCCAAAGATTTGGTTGCCATTTTACTCCAATTAAAAAAGGAAGTCGGGGAGGAGCGTTTGTTTAAACTCTTGCCGGAGTCGGGATATTCAGGTACGATTCGCCGATTAAAGCCAGAAAATGCTGTTTCTCGTTTTTGGGCGAAGTCGGGGTCATTTGGCAATACCTATAACTTATCGGGCTTCTATCGAAATGGAAAGGGGAAAATGTATGTTTTTTCCATTATGGGGAATTTGGCTAAAAAGCAGACGTCTAAAATCCAAATGGAAACAATAAATCTGTTAAACGCGCTTCGATAAACCAAAGCGGTAAACCAAGTAGCTTATCAGGATAAAGGCTGCCACGAATGGAATGCTGGCACTATTCTGCACTAAGGTTCCCAACAGAAATAAGCTAGAGATGAGCACAAGTGCCATTGGTAAATAGGGATAGGCCCACACATGGTAGGGTCGGGGAAGATTGGGTTCCGTTTTTCTTAATCGCAACAAGGAGGCGAATCCTGCCAAATAACTTGCCACAAAAAAGAAAGTAGCTATGTCGGATAAACGATCGCTGATCGATTGACTACTAATTAAAAAAAGACAGGCTAATCCCACGGTCATGTGGGTTGCAACCGTAGGACTACCGTGCTTATTTACTTGCCCGGCACTGGCAAAAAATAGTCCATCCCGACTCATCGAAAAAATCACGCGCGGGGCAAACATCACCTGCGTATTTAATATTCCAAAAATACTTAGCATTAAAAATGTTGTTACCCACCTCCCGGTTTGAGCACCCAGGATTTTCTGCAAGGCATCAGCTGCGGCTAGTTTACTTTGACTCAATTCAGGCCACGATAGCGTGTAAAGAATACCGATATTGATGAGCAGGTAGATGACAGCAACGACAATAACACCAATGAACATCGATTTTGGCATACTCTTAACGGGATCCTTGTTTTCCTCAGTGAAGTAAGAGGCGGTGTGCCAACCGTCGAACGCATAAAAAATGGAGAGCAGTGCCGTTAAGATTCCCGACCAAAGTGGCAAACCAGCAGGAGCAGGTGGACTGGAGGTCCAGGTGCCACCTTTGCCGGCGAAGAGACAAATGAAAATGAATCCAAGTAAGGCGAGGGCTTTGATACCGCTAAACCATTCCTGCGATCTTCCGGCTGCGATTACCCCTAATTGGTGAAAAAACCATAACAACAATAACATTCCCACAGCGCTATAGAGTACATAATCTTGTAAGGCAGGGAATAAAATAGCGAGGTATTCGCTACATGTATAGGATCCAAATCCAAGTGCAGTCACCGTCCCGAGCCAGGAACTTAGGCCAACGAGAAAACCGATGTATCGGCCAAATGCGCGTTCTGCATACCCATACCACGATCCTGCTTTGGGTATTGATAAACTTAATTCAAGTACACAGGAGACACCTAGGAGTGCGTAAATGGCTACGATGACCCAAAGCGAAATGATCAAGGCGGGATTGTGCAACTGCTCTGCAATGGGTCCTGGTTTGCGTAATATGCCCGTACCCACCGAGCCTCCCAATGTGACCGCTACTCCGAAGCTGGTGCCCAATACTTTCCAAAGCTTGTTGTCTGCCATCGTTTATTTTAGTTCGTAATCGGCTGCAATCGGGAAGTGATCCGAATAGGTGACGTTTCGAAGCGTAACAAATTGATTGACCCGAAAGTCTTTCGAGCAAAATTGATTATCAATGCGAACTAAGAATGGACTACGATTCAACGTAAAGCCAAACCCGCGCCCAGCTTCTTCGAATGAATTTTGTAATCGCTCACGCAAAGTACCATAAGCCCAACCGTAGGGAGTTTCATTTAAATCCCCCACTAAAATAACAGGATATAAACTTTCCTGAATCAGTCGGTTTATTTGCGTCATTTCATCCTTGTGATGAATGAATCCCTTGCGAAGTGAGTTCATGATCCCTCGACCTTCTTTTTTGGCATCCTCGTAATCTTGATCGCGAATTTTTCCGGTCACCCGACCAACTCGTATGCCCATTGACCATAATTGGACATTGATGATGCGAAAAGTATCCTCTTTCGCAACGATGTCGGCATATAAATAGCCATTCGCTGAATTGCCAAACTGTTTGCCTGCCTGTTTAATGATGGGATATTTTGAAAAAATAGCTAGGCCCATTTTCTCCTTGGCCTCGAAAAAATCTTCTTTTAAAGGTATAAAGGCATAATGCGGATAGTTTTCCTTCATCATGTTGATCGTTTTGTATGCTTTACGATCTGCGTGGGAATAAAATTCCTGGAAACATTTAACATCCGCCTGATAGTCCAGCATAAAGCTTTTCAATGCCTTTACTTTTTCCTCGTTACCTGCATAATTGTTTGAGTACATGCCATACACATTATAGCTCAATACACGTAAGTCATTTTTGGATGGAGCTTTTGCTGTGTTCCATACGATGCTTCGAGGAATAAAACCATAGCCCAATGCCAGAACAATTAAGGGTAATAATGCTCTTTTGGCGCGTCGAAATACCCAATAAATCAAGGAAATTAAACAGAGCACTTGGGCATAGGGAAGGGTCATCATGATGAAGCCCGCCAACCAATGATCAATGATGAGCGAATAGCTCAATAAGTAGGTCAATAGGGTATAGAGGCACAATGGCAAGGTGCCTAACCATATCAAGGACGATATGATTTTCTTGCGAAGGGGTTCCTCTATTTTTCGTTTGGCCATGCTTCAAAGATACACATTCCGAGGCATTTTATAAATTTTACAGAGACCTTTGGGATTTTTCAAAATTTTGTCTACTTTTGCAATCCCTTTAGGGGAAAACCAATTTTAGCGCATACAATTTTAAAAATACAATATTATGGCAAAGGTTTGTCAATTGACTGGAAAGAGAACTCGTGTAGGTAACAACGTATCACACGCGAACAATAAGACGAAGCGTAAGTTTTTCCCTAACTTACAAACTAAGAAATTTTTCTTAGAGTCAGAAGGTGTTTGGGTTCGTATGAAAGTGTCTGCAAAGGCTATCCGTACGATCAACAAAAACGGTTTTGAGAAAACTTTAATCGCTGCTGCTCGTAAGGGTACTTTGAGCGTTTAATTATATCAATATTTTTATCGAAATTAGCCTCCTTGAAATCAAGGAGGCTTTTTTTATTTCCCTATGTTGAGTCCTGACGAATTTAAACGCTACCATAAACAGTTGGCCATTCCTGAATGGGAAATGGACCATCAGCTGCGCTTGAAAGCCGCGCATGTCTTGGTGATTGGTGCCGGTGGACTCGGGGTTACGGTCATTCCTTATCTCGCTGCAGCGGGAGTCGGACGCTTAACCTTGGTGGATCACGATGTGGTGGAGTTGAGTAATTTAGGCCGTCAAACCATCTACCGCATCGATCAAATCGGACTATCTAAAGTTATATGTGCTAAAAGCTATGTCGAATCATTGAATCCACAAGTTCAAGTGGAGGCAATCGGAGAAAAGTTTTCGATGAGCAATATTGAGTTGGTGGAGGCGGCGGATTTGGTGGTCGACTGTACCGATAATTTTGATACGCGCTACCTCATCAACGATGCTTGTGTCCGTTATGGCAAGGCTTTCGTCTATTCGGCCATTCATACCTGGGAAGGGCAGTTAGCAGTTTGTAACGCCCATGGAACGGGGCCCACGTACCGTTGTCTTTTTCCCGATGAACCTTCGGCAGGCGAAATTCCAAATTGCAACGAGGCAGGTGTACTCGGATTTTTGCCAGGTATCATGGGACTGATGCAAGCCAAAGAAGCTATTTTCTATTTGGCAGGATTAAGCTCACCTGCGCAATCGTCCTTAATTCGATTCGATGTTCGAAGCATGCGCATGCAACAGTTTACGATGGAGCGTTCATCTGATGCTTCTAATCGAATTTTTCCAACTAAAGCAGCTTTGCCTTTGGAGATGGAACCAGCAGAAGCTCAAAAAGCTTTAGCGGCCGGCGATGTTCATTTTGTATTGGATGTTCGTGAACCCTTTGAATGGGAATTAGCCAGTTTAGAAGGGACGATTAACATGCCCATGAATCAATTACGCGTTGACATGATCCCCAAAGACCTACCTGGTCTCGTGATGTGTCACCATGGCATGCGCTCGATGTATGTCATACGCCATTTGCAGGCGCAGGGTTTCGATAAACTCATTAATTTGACAGGAGGCATCGATGCCTGGTCCCGGGAAGTAGATGCGCGCGTTCCGCGTTATTAAGAAACGATATCTCCGTACAAATCGAATTCCTCCGCTTTGTTGATTTTCACATGTACGAAATCCCCTTGACGTGCATATTGCTCGGCTGGAATTAAGACCTCGTTATCGACTTCCGGAGAATCATGTTCGGTCCGACCGATAAAGAATCCACTTTCCTTGCGGTCTACCATAACCTTGAAGGTTTGGCCAATTTTTGCTTGATTCAATTCTTCCGAAATACCTTGTTGGAGCGCCATAATCTCATCCGAACGCTCTTGCTTCACCTCTTCAGGTACATCATCCTGTACTAAATAAGCATGTGTATTCTCCTCGTGTGAGTAATTGAAAATCCCTAAGCGGTCGAAACGCATGCGTTCCACAAATGAATAAGTCTCCTCAAAATCCGCATCCGTTTCCCCTGGATAGCCCGAGATTAAAGTCGTACGCAGCGCAATTCCAGGTACCTTTTCGCGGATGTCGGTAATCAATTGTTCCGTTTTTTCACGGGTAATGCCACGGCGCATGTGCTTCAACATGGCATCGGATCCACTCTGTAGCGGCATATCTAAATACTTACAGATATTATCACGTTCCGCCATGGTTTGCAAAATTTCCATTGGGAAACCTGCTGGGTAGGCATATTGTAAACGGATCCATTCGATGCCTTGAACGTCCGATAGACGCTCTAATAGTTCTTTGAGTTGGCGACCTGATTTACCTTCCCCTTTCAGATCCAAGCCATAAAAAGTTAGATCCTGTGCGATTAAAATCAATTCTTTCGTTCCTTTTTTGGCAAGTGAAGTCGCTTCTTTCACGAGTTCTTCCATCGGTCTCGAGACGTGCCCTCCACGCATTAATGGTATCGCACAAAAACTGCAAGGTCGATCGCAACCTTCTGCAATTTTCAAATAGGCATAGTGAGCTGGTGTGGTCAATAAACGCTCTCCCACGAGTTCATGTTTGTAATCGGCTTTTAAGGCTTTCAGTAATCTGGGTAATTCATTTGTCCCAAAAAACGAATCCACCATTGGGATTTCTCTTTCTAAATCATCTTTGTAGCGATGCGATAGGCAACCAGTTACATAGAGTTTATCGATTTTACCGGCCTCTTTGGCATCGGCATAACGAAGAATTGTATCGATGGATTCTTGCTTCGCATTGTCGATAAAACCGCAGGTATTTACCACCACGATGTTCGCGGTGTCTTTTTTCGCCTCATGCGTTACTTCTAATCCGTTCCCTTTTAATTGGGTAAATAGGACTTCGGAGTCTACGAGGTTTTTGGAACAACCGAGTGTAACAATGTTGATGGATGGTTTCGGACTAACTTTGGTTTTCATGCTTGCGTAGAATAAGCATGCAATTTACGAATTAATTTGCCAAAGCCGGAGGAAAATAATCGGCACGGGATACAAGTATAGATTTCTTTTTTTAGTATTGTAATTCATAAACTTATTTATCTACATGAAAAAATTCATATTGATTTGCGCTTGCTTGACATCGGGTTTGATGGCATTTGGGCAAGGACTAAACACGCTTTCGAAGCAAGAAAAGAAAGACGGCTACAAATTATTGTTTGATGGCAAGACCTTCACGGGTTGGCATACCTACGGGAAACCGGGGAAGGTTGGTGCTTCTTGGACAATTACAGACGGTGTTATCGGATTTGATTTAGCAGCCAAAGATGGCGGTGATTTGATTACCGATGCTGAATACGTGAATTACGATTTCTCCGTGGATTGGAAAATTTCTCCCAATGGAAATAGCGGTATCATCTTCAATGTAACCGAAGATGCGGCTAAATACCACAGTACGTATAATACAGGGCCTGAAATGCAAGTGCTCGACGATGCGGGCCATCCAGATGGAAAGATCATTAAACACAATTCGGGCGATTTATACGATTTGATTAAGTCGTCGGTGAATGTAACAAAGCCAGTAGGCGAGTGGAATACAGCACGTATCGTAAATAATCGTGGCTTATTGCAATTGTATTTAAACGGTTCAAAGGTTGTGGAAACACGTACAGACGATGCGAATTGGAAAGCCATGATCGCTGGATCTAAATTCAAAACGATGCCAGGCTTTGGTGTGAACATGCAAGGGCGAATCGCTTTGCAAGATCACGGGAATCCCGTTTGGTTCCGAAACATTAAGATTAAAGAATTGTAAAAGAAATAGGGGGCAGAGGCCCCCTATTTTATTTTGATTCGCAATAGATTCATGTCTGAGGTGATAAATAAATATTTCCCATCCGATCCCCCAAAGGCCACATTCGAATTTCGATTTCCTGTTGCTATTCTGCCAAGAAGTTTTCCTTGTGCATTAATGACCAGAACACCTCCAGGACCTGTCGTCCAAACATTCCCTTTGGCATCTACCTTCATGCCGTCATAACCGCCACGAATGCCTTGCTTGGCAAGTTCTGCGGCATCAAAAAACACTCGACCCTCTCCTAGATTTCCTTGTTTGTCCACAGGATACGCCTTAATGTAGGTAGGTGCTTCCGATGTTCCCACGTATAAAATATTTTCATCAGGATTGAAGGCTAGGCCGTTCGGCCGACCGAGGTCTTTGATTTGCAGGCTTATTTCCCCCTTCGTATTGATGCGGTAAACGCCCTGGAAATCCAATTCCTTGTCTGGTTCGGGTTTCCCTCGACCCGGCAATCCGTAAGGAGGATCCGTGAAGTAATAGTCCCCGGATTTTTTTTGCACCAAATCATTGGGACTATTTAACTGCTTCCCTTCAAATGTATGCGCCAAGGTTTTCTTTTGATCTGGATGATGAATGGGCATTTCGGCGATTCGCCGGTCCCCATGTTCGCAAGAAACCAGGTTGCCCTTCGTGTTAATAATCAAACCATTCGCTCCCGGTTCTTCCGAGTAGACGCCGGTCCCCGTGTACCCCGATGGTTTTAAGAAGACTTCCAGGCCTTTGGCCTCCGACCATTTATGAATGGTATTTTCGGGCACGTCGGTGAAGAGCAAATAGCCTTCCTTTTTGACCCAAACCGGACCTTCCGACCAAGTAAATCCATTGGCCACAATCTCAATCTTGGCTGTCGTATCGAGCAAAGCATCTAATGCAGCATCGTAACGATGAATTTTACCAATCGTTTGATATTGTGCCAAGGCAGCCGTTCCTAAAGTCAGTAGACTTAATGTTCCGAGTAGTTTTTTCATAAGACAAAAAAAATGGGCCGAAGCCCATTTTCATTAAAGGTGTTTCTTTTTACTTTCTTTCACAGCAAAGTCGGCCGCACGCGCGGTCAATGCCATGTAGGTCAACGATGGGTTCACGCATGAAGTTGATGTCATACAAGCACCATCCGTTACGAATACGTTCTTCACCGCATGCAATTGGTTATTGCCATTCAAGACTGAAGTCTTCGGATCACGACCCATACGAGCCGTTCCCATTTCGTGAATTGCCATTCCTGGATAGGAACCATTGTCGAAGGCACGAACGTTTTTCAAGCCTGCGCTTTCCAACATCTCTTTCGCGTCTTCCATCATATCCTTCCGCATCTTTTTCTCATTCTCTTTAAATTCTGCGTCGAATACGACCACTGGAATGCCCCACTTGTCTTTTGTCGTTGGGTCCAAATACATTTTGTTTTCGTGATATGGCAAGGTCTCCCCGAAACCACCCAAGTTCATGGTCCATGGTCCTGGTTTTGTCATCGCATCCTTGTAATCCGCTCCGAAACTCATGTCGTTTACGCCGCGATTCCAGCTCTGGCGTGATCCGCCACCTTGGTATCCAAAACCACGTAAATAATCACGCTTATCATTACCAATGTTGCGGTAACGAGGAATGTAGATGCCATTTGCTCGACGGCCGATGTAGTATTTATCTTCATCACCTTCCCAAGTACCCGCGGCACCCACACGGAAGTGGTGATCCATCAAGTTATGTCCTAACTCGCCTGAATCATTTCCTAATCCGTTTTGGAAACGAGATGATTTGGAATTCAATAAAAGAGCAGTCGTCGCAACAGTCGAACCACATACGAAGATGATTTTCGCAAAATACTCACGAACATCTTTGGTTACGGTATCGATTACGCGTACACCCGTTGCCTTTTGTTTCGCATTATCAAACAAGATTTCCGAAACAACGGAATCTGGACGCAAGGTCAATAATCCTGTTTTCGCAGCCGGTGGTAAAGTACAAGATTGCGTACTGAAATAGGCGCCATAAGGGCAACCCAAACGGCATTTATTCCGGTATTGACAAGCCGACCGACCAATTTTCAATTGAGCTTCTTTCGCTTCAGATAAGTTGGCCACCCGACCAATTGTCATGTTACGTCCCGGGAAATTCTTTTCGATACGTTGGCGAACTTCTTTCTCCACGCAATACATGTCCATCGGTTTTAAGAATTCCGAATCCGGTAATTGAGGAAGACCCAAGGCCTCACCTGAAATACCCACGTGTTTTTCCACATAAGAATACCAAGGAGCGATGTCTTTGTAGCGAATCGGCCAGTCAACCGCGATGCCATCTTTTAGGTTGGCCTCAAAGTCGATGTCCGACAAACGATACGTTTGACGTCCCCACATGATGGATTTTCCACCCACGATATCTGGACGGAACCAGTCGAAGCGCTTAACTTCCTTATAAAGCGAGTCGGAGTCATTCATCCAATACTTCTCGGTCATCTCGTTGTAGGGATAATCGCGGGCTAGTTTTGGGTGTGAGGCCTTTTGCTCATTGGTCAATAAACCATTGTATTTAAAATCCCACGGATCTTTGTAGCTTGGTTCGTAGGCCGTTACATGGTCGAATTTCTTTCCTTTTTCCAGGACTAATACACGTAGTCCTTTTTCGGTCAATTCCTTGGCAGCATATCCGCCAGAAACGCCTGAACCTACGACGATGGCGTCATAAGTCATTGATTTGATTGCGTCGATGTTCAGATTCATAGTGCCCAGGTTTTTTGTGTGGAAGATAATGGCATACAACCATCAAATTTGCCAGGAATTGGCAAGTAGTCTAATGCTTTTGTTGCGCCGATTTCAGACGTAAAGTAGCCGGTGGTTGTTAATTCCTTAATCATGAAGAAGAAGGTTGGCTGACCTTTGGCACTTTTGCGGGTCGCATCGGATTCCAACATACAAGTGGTCAATGCTTCTTTGCGTTGTGTGCTTGAGGCATCGATGAATCCTTTGCCAAATCTTGCTTGACAATCCGCGTCTAATTTCGCGAGACCTTGGGCAAATACCTTTTGGCTGGCTTCTGGATAACAATCCTGAACCACGCGGATGATAAATTTCTCCACGCCAGCAGCTTTCGCGCCAGGAGTATCGGTCGTTGGAATGATGGTATCGGCGATTTCAGCAACCAAAGATTCTTGGACCGCTGAAAATTGCACGAAAGTAGCATGTGATTTTTGGCCATTGAGTCCAGCCATCGCAGGTGCGGAAATCATTCCACCCATCAGGATGCTGAGCCTTTGTATGGCTTCCCGTCTGTTTACGTTCATAGTTAATTAGATTTTTCGTATCAAATATAGGATATTTTTTTACGTTGCCAAACAGGTCGGGTTTCCGTAGCTTTGCCAAAGCATTCCATCATTAAGTTCATCGCCCAAGAAATAGCTCTATGTCGCTTGTGTCAGTCAACACATTATCTCAGCAAATCCAAACCGCCATTTCCGCGATGTACGACGTAAATGAGGCCAAAGCGATTGCGCAAGCCTATTTGAATATGAAATGCGGGTCCACGAGCCTGGATATTTTACTCGGGAAGGAGGTCAAGAAACCGGAAGAATTTGAATCGGATCTTCGGCGATTAACGGATGGAGTACCCCTACAATACGTGACAGGAAAGGCTTATTTTTTGGACCGATTGTTTTCCTTGAATTCCGATACCCTCATCCCAAGGCCCGAAACTGAGGAGCTTGTCATTCAAGTACTCAATCGTTTGGGGGATTCTGCGAAAACTGTCTTGGACATCGGTACGGGTTCGGGATGCATCGCAATTTCGATGGCGCTCGAGGCACCCAATGCTCAGGTTACTGGATGGGATATTGCGGAGGCTGCGGTCCAACAAGCCCGACTGAATGCGAAGGATTTAGGCGCAAGCGTCGATTTTAGGCAACAAGATGTATTCGAGTGGGCCCAAGATGAAAACACCTGGGATTTCATTGTGTCCAATCCGCCCTATGTGCTGGATGCTGAAAAAGTAGAAATGAAACCTCATGTGTTAGATCATGAGCCGCATCTTGCCTTATTTGTTCCGGATGAGGATCCGCTTTTGTATTACCGAGTGATAGGTGAAATGGCATCGCGCCGACTCGCCCCTGGTGGCTATCTCTGTTTCGAAATTAATCGAGCTTTTGGGGAGGCGAATGTTAAGCTAGCTATCGATCAAGGTTTTGAACATATTCAGTTGTTGAAGGATTTTCATGGCAACGATCGCATGCTTATTGCACAGCGACCGTTGCATTAATTCCAATCAAAAAGGCATATTCTTTCGCGATATCCTTGAAGCGTTTATAACGACCCGAGGCTCCTCCATGTCCGGCCGACATGTCACAATCCAATAATAAGATCTTATTGTCGGTTTTCAATTTTCGCAATTTAGCAACCCATTTTGCGGGCTCCCAATATTGAACTTGGGAATCATGTAATCCAGTGGTCACTAAAAGGTGTGGGTAGTCTTGTGCACTCACATTATCATAGGGAGAATAGGACTTCATGTAGTGATAATGCGTCTCGTTTTTGGGGTTTCCCCATTCTTCCCACTCACCGGTGGTTAAGGGTATCGTTTCGTCCAACATCGTCGTGACTACATCCACAAAGGGAACAGCGGCGATCACGCCTGCGAATAAATCAGGAGCCATGTTAATCACCCCGCCCATCAGCATGCCACCGGCCGATCCTCCTTGTGCGAAGAGCCGTTTGGCATCCACTTTCCCAGCGGAGATCAGGTATTGGCCGCAATCGATGAAGTCGGTGAAGGTATTCATCTTCCGCATCATTTTTCCATCTTCATACCAATGCCGTCCCATTTCTTGTCCACCGCGAATGTGGGCGATGGCAAAGGCGAAGCCTCTGTTTAGCAGCGACAAACGGCTCGCTGAAAAATAGGGATCCATGCTGTAGCCATAAGAACCATAAGCATATAGTAGAAGAGGTCCTTTATCAAAGCCTTTCTTGTAAACCAGGGAAATAGGTACTTGAACACCGTCTCGGGCAGTGGCCCAAAGGCGCTCGGAAGCGTAATCGTTTTTATCGAATCCCCCTAAGACTTTGTCTTCTTTGAGTAGGTTGGACGTTTTTGTCACCAAATCATATTCAAGAACAGAATTCGGACAGGTTAGCGAGGTGTAATTATAGCGTAGTTTATTGCTCGTGTAATGGACATTTATTCCGATGTTGACTTGGAAAACGTCCTCATCCATGCGGATAAATTCATTGGTTTCTCCCTGAATGACCTGAATTTGGGAAAGGCCATTGGTCTTTACCTCCAAGGCAATCCATTCGGTGGTGGCATCAAAATCTTCAAGGAATACATCGGCACGATGTGGAACCAAAGTCTTCCATAGGCTCTTGTCGGTTGGACCGGCTGTCGGACAACTCATCAATTGAAAATTCGTCGATTCATCCAGATTGGTACGTATCAAAAATCGATCCGCTTGGTGTTCGATGAAATATTCCAAGCCTCGTTCGCCAGGATGAAAAACTTCAAAATTCCCGGTGGGGTTATTTGTCTTCAGAATCCGATATTCTGAATAAACGCCTTGTTGGCTCGAAATACTGAAAATATATTCCTTCGATTTGCTACGGCTCAATCCCATGTAGCATTCTTCATTCTTTTCTTCATAGACCAAAACGTCTTCATGGCTCGGAGTGCCGATTTTATGTCGGTAAACTTTCGAGGCCAGTAAGGTTTGCGGGTCGCGAAGCAGGTAGAAGAAATAGTTCGAGTCCGCTGACCAAGCGTAGGATCCACCTTCGGTGTTTTCGATTTTATCGGGAAGAATTTCGCCGGTTTGAAGGTTTTTAAAATGTACGATATAATTTCGCCGACTGACCGTATCGATGGCGTAAGCTAAAATCTGTTCATCGTCGGAGAGCGCCAAACCCCCAACGGCAAAGTAGGCTTCGTCTTTTCCAAGATGGTTCCCGTGTAAAAGGATTTCTTCCTTGGCATCAAGGCTCGCTTTTCTCCGACAGTAGATTGGGTATTCCCCACCTGACTCATAGCGGTGATAGAACCAATCCTTGCCATTGAAATAGGGAACAGATTGTTCGTCGGCGACAACGCGTCCCTTCATCTCTTCAAACAATTCGTTTTGAAGATTTTCGCTCGGCTTTAGAACCTGTTCGGTATAGCTATTTTCTTGATTAAGGTAATCGATGACTTGAGGGTCTTCAGGATTATTTAACCAGAAATAAGGGTCTTGGCGAACATCACCGTGAATGATAAGCTCCTTGGGAATTTCGGTGGCACGAGGCGGATTGGGAATATTTTTGAACATGTCAGCAAGTTAAAAATAAATTTATGGAGGGAAAAGGAACGTTTATCCTTGAAAAAGCATTTTGATGTAAAAAATGGCATGGCATTGTGAAATATTTATACCTTTGCCAGACAACAAACCTTTAATTTTTATAACAATGAACAAGACAGTTTGGATTGTATTAGGCGTTATTGCTTTGGTCGTATTTTGGGGCGTAGGTGCTCGCAATAGCATGGCGACAAGTGACCAGGAGGTAAAGGCCTCATGGGCAAATGTGCAAAGTGCGTATCAGCGTCGGGCCGATTTGATTCCGAATTTGGTAAAAACGGTACAAGGAGTGGCAAATTTTGAGAAGTCTACTTTAACTGCAGTTATTGAGGCGCGTGCTTCAGCAACACAAATGAAATTAGATGCGAAGGATTTAAGTCCGGAGAATATGCAAAAATATCAAGCGGCTCAATCTTCATTGGGTGGGGCTTTATCTCGATTAATGGTAGTCGCAGAAAATTATCCGCAATTAAAGGCGACAGAGAATTTTTCTGAATTACAAGCACAATTGGAAGGAACAGAAAACCGCATCAAGGAAGAGCGTGATCGATTTAATGAGTCGGTGAAAGGATACAATACCCTGATCGTTACATTCCCTAATAGCTTAATTGCATCCTTCTCCGGATTTACAGAGAAGGGATTCTTCCAAGCGGAGGCAGGAGCTGAAAAAGCACCGGAAGTAAATTTTGACGAGAAGAAATAAGATGCATTTAAGCGCAGCACAGGAAGCGGAAATCATTCAAGCGATTCAAGAGGCGGAGAAAAAGACGTCTGGAGAGATTCGTGTGCACGTGGAGAGTCATTGTGAAGGGCACCCGATCGAACGATCGAAGGTGCTCTTTTTTCAATTGGGGATGAATCAGACCGACTTACAAAATGGGGTCTTGGTTTATCTTGCCATCAAGGATCGGAAATTTTCGATTATTGGGGACAAGGGAATTGATGCCCATGTGCCTTTGGAATTTTGGGAAACGATCCGGGATGAGATGCGACCTTTGTTGGCCAAACAAGAATATGGAACTGGATTAGCTTTAGGCGTTCGTCGAATTGGAGAGGCTTTGGCTGTTTATTTTCCTTATCAACGGGGTGATGTGAATGAGTTAACGGATGAGTTGTCGTATGGGGAATAGGTTTGCATTATTTATCGGGTTTTTATTGATCGCTGCATCGGTCTGGGCGCAGGATATACCAGCTAAACCCGATGGCTATGTGCTGGATTTATCAGGTAAACTGCAGGCCGAAGAAAAGACGACACTCGAACAAAAATTACGTGGTTATGCGGATTCGACATCCACGCAATTTGCGGTTGTGATTGTTCCGAGTACCCAAGGTTCGGACCCCTATGATTATGCGATTTCTATTGGCAAGACATGGGGAGTGGGTCAGAAAGGGAAAAACAATGGTGTCGTGATATTGATTGCCTCGGAGGATCGAAAGATTCGAATAGTAACGGGTCGAGGAATTGAAGATGTATTGCCGGATGCAATCTGCAAACGGATTATTAATCGGATTTTAAAACCGGCATTAAAGCGAGATGCTTATTATGAGGGGTTAAATGAGGCGACCACCGAAATGATGCAACGGGCTAGTGGGCAGTTTCAAGCGGAGGAAGAAGACGTTCCAACGGGTGTCCCCGTATTTTTGATTGTCTTTTTATTTTTTGTCATTATTAATATCATTCGCGCCATTAAAAATAAAGGGGGCGGTTCTGGACCGGGCTCTCGCGGTGGTGGTATGTTTTTTCCTCCTATATTCTTGGGAGGTGGGGGTTATGACCGGGGTGGTTCCTCGGGCGGAGGCGGATTTGATTTCGGCGGATTTGGGGGTGGCGATTTTGGTGGAGGCGGAGCCGGTGGGGATTTTTAAATAATGCGTATCTTTACGCAAAATTAAAATTACTTGAAAGCAATTATCCAAGCCAATCTTCAAGAGGCACAGCAAGTTTTAGATCAGTTTTTCAGCAATCCAGCAAAGATTGAATCTGTTGAAAAGGCAGCAAATTGTTTGGTGGGGGCTCTCCAGCAAGGTAAAAAAATCATTGCCTGTGGTAATGGGGGCAGTCATTGTGATGCCATGCATTTTGCGGAGGAGCTATCGGGAAGATACCGTGAAAACCGTCCGGCATTGGCTGCGATGGCCATATCAGACCCTTCACATATTTCCTGTGTGAGCAATGATTTTGGTTATAATTATGTCTTTTCTCGGTTTATTGAGGGATTAGGGAATGAAGGGGATGTTTTATTTGGTATATCGACGAGTGGTAATTCCGCAAACATTATCGAAGCGGTCAAGGCTGCTCAAATAAAGGGAATGGCGGTTGTTTTGCTGACAGGAAAAGACGGAGGGCAGTTGGCCGCATTTGATAACGTCTTTGAAATTCGCGTGGACCATTTTGGTTATGCGGATCGTATTCAAGAAATTCATATCAAGGTGATTCATATATTGATTCAGTTGATTGAGAAGGAGATGGGGTTTTAGAGTTAAGAGTTAAGAGTTAAGAGGTGAGAGGTAACAATAAATAATTCATGGGCTAGCGACTAGCTACAAACAAAAACATTTTGACATTTAAAGAACTAGGCTTAGCCGAAAAATTATTAGAGGGGATCGACTCCATGGGCTACAAGACGGCCACACCGGTTCAAGAACAGGTGATGAAACCGATTTTAGCTGGACGGGATGTCCTCGCATCGGCACAGACTGGTACGGGAAAAACGGCAGCTTTCTTGTTGCCGATTATTCATAAATTATTGTCCGAGGATCACTCGGAGAATCACATCAATGCCTTGATTATTGTCCCAACCCGCGAATTGGCGGTTCAAATTGCTGGGAACATGGAAGGCTTGGGGTATTTTACCAATGTCTCGTGTATGCCGGTTTATGGTGGCGGAGATGGTAATTCATTTACATCCGAAAAAACGGCTTTGACTTCCGGTGTGGATTTGGTGGTATGTACGCCAGGCCGCATGATTGCCCATTTGAATATGGGTTATGTGGATTTGTCACATGTGAAATATTTGGTATTGGATGAGGCGGATCGCATGTTGGACATGGGTTTTCATGATGACTTAATGAAAATCACAGGTTACCTGCCTAAACAGCGTCAGAACTTGTTATTTTCAGCGACGATGCCGCCCAAAATGCGGGATTTAGCACGGAAATTGATGAATGACCCAGTCGAAGTAAACATTGCCGTATCCAAACCACCGGAGGCGATTGTTCAAGAGGCATTTGTGGTCTATGAGAAACAGAAGAGTCCCTTGGTGAAATATTTATTAAAGCGCCAAGATTACACCCGCGTCATCGTTTTCTGTTCGAGGAAGCAAAACGTTAAATCCTTGACATCGGATTTAAAACGTGCTAGATTCTCTGTGGAGGAAATTCATTCCGACTTGGAACAGGACGTTCGCGAACAAGTATTGCAGGATTTCCGAAACAAGAAGACAAAAATTTTAGTAGCAACCGATATTTTAAGTCGGGGCATCGATATCGACGAAATCGAATTGGTAATCAATTATGACGTACCAAACGACGGGGAGGATTACATTCACCGGATCGGTCGGACGGCCCGCGCCCAAACCAAAGGAACTGCCTATACGTTGATTACGGAAGCAGAGCAGCGCAAGTTCGCAGCCATTGAACGATTATTAGAGAAAGAAGTTACCAAATCCCCGGTACCGGAGGAATTTGGAGAGGTTCCTGCTTATAACCCGGCTGCGGCAAAAGCTCCACATTCGGGTGGGGGAGGATTTAAGGGAAAGAAGAAGGTTTGGAAAAAAAGACCTCCAAAGGCATAAAAAAAAGACGCTATTCGTAGCGTCTTTTTTGTTTAGTTATTGTCTCCATAGGATCCTCCATCATTGCCATCGGATCCTACCAGGGAGTCGACTAAGCGGCCAAAGATATCTCGGATACTTGGGGGTGCTGTTTTGGGTTTATCCGGTGTCGTCTTTCCACCAGTTACGGGAATATCCGGCACCTCTTCTTTATCTTCTTCACTCGAAGCATTCAGTTGATCAAAGTATACTTGAACCAAACCGATGGATGTTGCATAGGCTGGATCTTTTAAATTAGCTCCAAGACCTAGGGCCGCAGTCGCTTCAGGTTCTCCAACCCGTGTTTCAATTCCAGTAACTTTATTGAACAGCTCAGCTATGTCGGGTAATTGAGCCCCACCGCCACACAGAACAATCCCTCCACGGAGTAATTGAGCTTGGGTAACTTTTTGAATTTCAGCCATCACGATAGCCGCCAATTCCTTCATGCGTTCCTCAATGATGATGGCAACATTTTTCACGGAAATTGGACTTGGTTTCCGACCTGCGATTCCAGGAATTAAAACCACTTCATTTAAATCGATGAGACGGTGAATCGCAGTTCCAAAGCGCGTTTTAAGTGCTTCAGCATGTTCTGTGGTCACGTCGAGACCGATACGAAGATCCTCGGTGATGCGGTCTCCACCCCAGTTTAATACGGTTGCGTGTTTTAATCGCTTATTTTGGTAGATACTAATTTCAGTCGTTCCACTTCCGATATCAACAAGAACAACGCCTTGTTGTTTTTCATCGGCATTAAGCACGGAGCTTGAGCTCGCTAAAGGACTGAAATAGAGATTACCTCCTTTAATATGTTCGGACTCAGCAGACTTCAGTGTTCTGCTAAATAGATCAAATTTTTCAAGCTGTGCGGTGATGACCATAAAGTTTCCTTGTATGGTTGCGCCAACTTGGCCAATGGGTTCAAGTGTTTCGGGCAAATTACCCACTTTAAATCCAATGGGAAGGGTATGTAAAACGCAAGGATTTTTCTCTGCGACGTTCTTTTTTGCTTCCTCCGTAATATCCAAAATGTCTTTTCGGCTTACCGGCTCAGCGGCATTTTTGCGTGTTTTGGAATTCGTATAGGGTAAAACCTTGATATGACTTCCCGATAAGTTGGATGAGAAATAGTATTCCTTTGACTTCCCAGGTAGCGCCTGCGCAATTTGATTTATTGCATCTGCGATAGCGGCAGATGTTTTATTCACGTTTACGATTTCACCATGCAAAATATAACCTGAGGTACTCGAGGTTCCTGTCGCAACGATTTCTAATTGGCCATTTTCTAATTGCCTTCCAGCAACTGCCCGCACCGATGAACTTCCAATATCAAGACCAATAATTAAATCGTTTCGCATAATCAAGAACTAAATGTATAGTGAATTGTACTAAAATATAAAATTAGGCAATTAATCACAAATTACCTGATTCTTATATTTCAGGTGTACCCAATGATAGGTATTCCAACCTTTGTTGGGAATTATTTTTTTGTAAAAGAGATCTAATTTTTTGAATTTGGTTTCAATGTTAACCGGTAAACCAAAATCGATATACGTTTGCCCAATTGCCGGAATTAAAACAATGCCTCCATCTTGAGCCACAATCACTTGGGTAATTTGGGCGCGCCAAAAATCGTGCTTATTGATGAATTCGAATAATGGGATGAGTGTTTTACCGCGCTCATCAAGTAAGTTGGTTCGTTTTCCAGAGAAGAAAGGCCCAGAGGCTAAAAGTACCCTGGGTGTAAAAAGGGAACTCGTTCCGATGAATTTACCTTCTTGAGTTACATATTGGTCTTTGTAATTGGATTCTCCTCCCGTGAAATGCAAAATTCGGGCGATCGGGCTATATTCTTTAACCGAAACGATAATCTTCCCACTGAAATCAAAATGCGCTTCACAGGATTTCACTAAGGGGATTTTTTTAACACGCTGCTCGATCAGATGCAATGAAATTTCGTCAATGGGCCGATCCAAAAAATAGTCAGTTCCTTCATTGGTCACCATGACATCAATGTCCTTTTTGCTCAATAGGGGGCGTTCATTTTCAGAATCTAAACGAATGATGACGCCACTGCATTTTACTTCTCGTGCCTGTATTTCAGCGAATATGATTGTCCCAATAGCTATAGCCGCTAATAACACATAGGTTAATAGCTTTTTGACGCGGGCAAAATCAATTCGAATTTTTTGGCTCATAATGAAATATCTTACGAAGTTACAGCCATTTTTAAATCATTCAAAAGCAAGTCGATATCGCCAGCTCCCATAGTGACTAAAAGTTTGGGTTTTTCAATGCGCATTCGTTCAATAAAGGCTGCTTTACTAATAACTTCCTTTTTTTCGCTCGGTATTTTTTTCAATAATAAATGAGAATCGATCCCCGGAATTGGTAATTCCCGTGCTGGATAGATGTCTAATAAATAGATCTCGTCGGCCAATGCCAAACTCTCCCCAAAATCCTCCAAGAAATCACGTGTCCGGGAAAATAAGTGTGGCTGAAATATGGCGACTAATTTTTCATTGGGGTATAATGCTTTCACAGAACGCAAGCATGCAGAGATTTCGGTTGGGTGATGTGCATAGTCATCAATCATCACGTGTTCTTCCGTTTCCAGGTGGTATTCGAAACGGCGTTTCACCCCTTTGAAGCTCGCAATACCCGTTTTAACTTCGTTGGGAGTCAGTCCGTGAAACATGGCCAACGCCGCCGCAGCTAGTGCATTTTCAATGTTGTGAAAACCGGGGATTCGCATCGGAATATCGGTTATTTTTCCGCCAGGATATTGTAAATCAAATACCATGCGGTGATTTTCGATGCGTATGTTTTGGGCTTGATAATCCCCTTTTTCGATTCCAAATGTTTGTGATCCCGCGGGTCCTTTTAAGCTTAGACCTTCCTTTTGGATGAAGAATCCGCCGGGTTGGATCTGGTCGACAAACAGTTGAAAGGATTCCAAAACTTGCTCCGCTGCCCCGTAAATATCGAGGTGGTCGGCATCCGTGGATGTCACCACAGCTGCTTGGGGATGAAGAGTTAAAAAGGAGCGATCATATTCGTCAGCCTCAACCACACTTACAATATTCTCTTGGCCTTTGTTTGGAATAAAGTTGGTTCCATAATTCTGCGTAATTCCACCCAAAAAAGCGGTTACGTTTTTATTCGCTTGAACCAAAAGGTGGGTTAGTAGTGAAGAGGTCGTCGTTTTTCCATGTGTTCCAGCCACAGCAAGCGTCGGAATTTGTTCCGTCATCCAACCCAAAATCTGGGAGCGTTTCCATAGCGTTATGCCTGCGTCGATTAGGTAGTTCTTCTCGATGTGATCGGCTGGGATGGCCGGAGTGTAGATAAACAAACAAGCTGCAGGGTTTTCTAAACAGATGGAAGGAATCAACGCCACGTCATCTATGTAGTGAATGTCCATGCCCTCAGAAACCAGTGTCTTCGTTAACGGACTTTCTGTTTTGTCATAACCGGCAACGGGGAATCCATTTTGTAAAAACCAACGTGCGATGGCCGACATTCCAATGCCACCTATTCCTAGGAAATAGACCTGCTTTAGTTCGGCTAATTTGATATCTATGCGCATTTTGAATCGTTTAAAATGGTCTCTGCGATTTGTTGGGCCGCCTTCGGTCTGCCCATCCCGAAACTGTTTTCGGCCAATTGGGCCAACAGTTTTTTATCTTCGAGCGTCCTTAGCGCAGAAGGCACAAGGTTCTCTTTCGCTTGCGAATCGGGGATTAAAATAGCCGCATTTTCCTGTACGAGACTCTTTGCATTTTCAGTCTGGTGGTCTTCGGCTGCATTGGGGAAAGGTACCAAAATACTTGGTTTCCCTGCCAAACAGATTTCAGAAACGGATAATGCACCTGCCCGCGAGATGACCAAATCCGCCATCGCATAGGCCAAATCCATTTCATAAATGAAGGCGGATACATAAGCCGGTAATTTTGGGTGCTTGGCACAGGCAGCCTTCGCTTCAGTTTCAAAGCTAATTCCCGTTTGCCAGATAATTTGAACATCTGAATTCGCGAGTTCCGCTAATCCATGTGAAATAGCTTGGTTGATGCTGCGCGCGCCTTGGCTTCCGCCAATGATTAGGATCGTAGGCTTGTCGGCCGACAAGCCAAAAAAAGTAGCTGCTGCCGCTTTCTTTCCGGAGATATCAATCAAGTCCTTTCGAACGGGATTGCCGGAAAGGGTGATTTTATCCTGAGCAAAAAACTTTTCCATGCCGGGATAGGCTACAAAAATATGTTTTGCCTTCGAGCTCAATGCTTTATTGGTAATGCCCGCATAGGAGTTTTGTTCTTGGATGTAAAACGGAATTCCCTTCGCCCAAGCGGCTAATAGCATGGGGCCTGAGGCATAGCCTCCCACACCAATGGCGACGTCGGGCTTGAAATCAGCTAATACCTGAAATGCCTTCCGCAGACTATTAACCAATTTAATAGGGAAAAGAATATTTTTCAGTAAATGTGCGCGGTTGATTCCTACGATGGGGAGTCCGATGATATTAAATCCAGCTTTGGGCACTTTTTCCATCTCCATTTTCCCTTCGGCTCCCACAAATAAGAATTCGATGTTTGGGTCAATTTCTTTTAATGCGGAGGCAATAGCAATGGCTGGGTAGATATGTCCACCGGTTCCTCCTCCTGAAATGATTACGCGCTTGATACTCAAAATACTTAAATTTTAGTTTCCATCTCCTTGTCTCGGCTGATGGATAAGATTAGGCCAATACTGATGGCCGTGAAAACAAGTGATGTTCCTCCGGCGGAGATCATCGGCAAGGGTTGGCCAGTAACGGGACCCGCACCCACTGCGACGAGCATGTTGATGAATGCCTGTATCACAATTGAAAAAGTAAGACCTGCCGAGAGGAGTCCCCCGAGCGGCTTACCGCTATATCGTATGACGGACGAACCTCGCCACATGAACCATAAGAAAAATAGGGGAATTAATATCCCCATGAATAATCCATATTCCTCCAGGATAATGGCATAAATAAAATCGGATTCTGCCTGGGATAATAAATAGCGGTATTGACTATTTCCTGGGCCTTTGGGGATAAGTGCGCCTGTCGAAATCGCATATTTACTCAAGTTGATTTGGTAATTTTCATCACTTTTATTCATCTCCTTGAGTTTGGTTTTATCATGCTCAAAGGCCCTCGTCATAAAGGTTGAGATACGATTTCGCACCGTCGTAGCACGTTGGCCAATCCCCAAATAAACCACCATGACCGCCAAAAAGGCAACGATTCCCACAATCCCACTGATGTATTTGATGGGTACCCGTCCAAAAAACATTAAGACAATACTCGTCAGGAAGATCAAAATACTTGTAGAGAAATTGGACAACATAATCAAGAAACACGTCACCCCAATCAAGATTAGAATCACGATGGCTGTCACGATGTTGTATTGGCTTTGGTCGGCCTGTCTGCTAGAGAATATCTTTGCTAAACTTGCCGTTAGGCATAATTTGGCCATATCGGACGGCATGAATGATACAAACCCGAGATTAATCCACCGACTTGCGCCCCCTTTGC
>JBJTMZ010000058.1:0-5507 GCA_046073805.1 Aquirufa sp. | reverse complement strand
TGATGCCGTTAACATATACATTCCATCCTGATGCAGGAGAAGTAAATACTTGATAGATAAATCCTTTTGAGGCATTGTTGTCATTTAAATTATCCACATTGTTGACCAATCCAACCATGGCAGAAAATTTGTCACTGAATGCATAATTCGCTTTAGCGCCGATATGATAAAATGGACCATTGTTGAACAAGTTTGAAAGTGAGTAATTGTAGTTAACCGGGGCGTCTATCACCTCGTATCCGATGTGAGTACCAAATTGACCTGCTGTTAACGTTAATTTGTCTGATGCTTTCCAATTGAAATAAGCTTGTTTGATTGCCAATGCAGTTGTTGCTTTGCCAGCGCCCAAGGGTCCAATAACGTTTCCGTACTGACCAAGGTCTGCATTAGGTCCAAAGGTTAAGTCGACAACCACGTCCGAGTTTTTGGTTGCATAACCAAATTTTGTCTGAACAAGTCCTAATGAAAATTGACTCGACTTTTGATCGAATGCTCTTTCGTAACCAGATACTCCTAGGTTGCTCCGACTCGTTGGGTTGTTGAAGTTCAACATATAGTACGAATCAATGTAACCGGAGAAAGTAAACTTGGGAGCCTCGGCTTCTTTTTCTTGGGAAAATCCACAAAAAGCAGTTGCTGCAAAAAGGGCTGTTAGGATAGATTTCTTCATGTGCGGAATTGTTTAAAAGTTTATAAATGCTTGATTACATATCAAAGATTGAACAAAAAATATTACCTCGCAAACTTTTTAGTAAAAATTTTAACCTCTTTTTGTGAATTTTTCAAAAAAATACCAAAAACAGGTTAATTTTTAAACTTGAATTTACATGTTTTGCAAAAAATAAATCAAAATAGAACAAAATTCAAACTCGTATTTTATTCTATTGGAAAAATACAAACGATAAATAATAAGGCAAATGAATAATAGTTGGACAAAAAAAAAGAGCCCAACTTACGTTGAGCTCTTAAATCTATTTGAGTGATGTCTTAGGCTTCTGCATGTAACCATGCTTTCTTAGCTTCTAGTGTCTCCTTGTCTTCCACATGATCTGGATCGGGTACGCAGCAATCAACGGGGCAAACTGCCGCACATTGTGGTTCCTCGTGGAAACCTGTACATTCTGTGCATTTATCAGGAACGATATAATAGAATTCCTCCGAAATGGGATCAATCGCTGCTTTCGCATCCATCGTAGATCCATCTTCTAATTCAACTTCTGTTAAAGCGGTGCCTCCTGCCCAAGTCCATTCTACTCCACCCTCATAAATTGCTGTATTGGGGCATTCTGGTTCACAAGCCCCACAGTTAATACATTCGTCTGTAATGATAATAGCCATAACAAGTATTAAAAATTTTATGCAATTTACATAAGAAGTTTTGAATAGTATATAATTTATCAAGAGTATTATAAATTTTTAAGAACTTTACATTTCAATTATTAGCGTTTCATTTTTCTAATTATGCCCCAAGAACGATTCTTATCATTAATTAAAGCCTTACATCAATATTTTTCGGATTCATCTAATGAAGAAAAAATAGAATTATTTATAGAAAAAGCGAAAAACGAAAATGCCTGGTTTTCGGATTATTTGATTCGAAATGCCATGAAAGCGATTGATGAGCAATTTTTGAATATGCAGGTATGGGTTAATTTCTTTGAAAAGTACCCTCAGAATTCAATGACATCTAAACGAATCGGCTTAATTCTCTCTGGAAATTTACCTGCAGTAGGTATGCATGATTTGTTAATGATATTGGCTGCTGGGCATCAGGTCGTGGTTAAATTAAGTTCGCAAGACCAAGCATTAATGAAATTATATATTGAAGCAATTAAGTCGATTGATTCTCAATTTATCATTGAATCAGTGGATCGCTTATCCGCCGTTGATGCGGTCATTGCCACAGGATCTGATTTTTCTTCCGGCTACTTCAGTAATTATTTCGCTAAAATACCTCATATCATTCGTAAGAATCGTAGTTCTGTGGCTGTTTTAACAGGGAATGAAAATGAGGCTGATTTTGAAGCTTTGGCCGATGATATTTTTACCTATTATGGTTTAGGTTGTCGGAATGTTTCTACCATTGCTGTTCCTACAAATTTTGACCTAACTCCCCTATTCGATGTATTGACTAAAGTGGACTGGGTGTTGGAGCACACGAAATATTCCAACAATTATCAATACCACAAGACATTATTATTGCTCAATCAGATTCCACATTTTGATTTAGGGAATTTAATTGTAACTGAAAATGAACAATTAGTATCGCCGGTAGGTGTTTTGCATGTTCATCGCTATGAAACTGAAAATGATTTGTCAGCATGGCTAAGTCAGCATACTGATAAGATTCAATGTGTAGTTGGTCCGAATTCGATTCCTTTTGGTCGGGCTCAGATGCCAGCCTTAGATGATTTTGCGGATGGCGTAAATACCTATGAATTTTTGGTTAATTTATCGTAGACCAAGATTTTTAGTATCATCGCACCAGTTATCCCGACCAATGCTCCTGTCATGACATCCAAAGGATAATGCACGCCCAGGTAAATCCGACTATAAGAAATAAGTGTCGCCCAGATAAACAATGGGATGCTTAATCCTTTGTTTTTTGTCAACAAGTAGATTCCCATGGCGATGGCAAATGAATTAGCCGCATGTGATGAGCAAAACCCATACAAACCTCCCGCCCCATCGGGTAAATGAATCCAAGATTGATAATCAGCCACATGGCTAGGGCGTAAGCGTTTAATCCAAGGTTTTAGGACGCTGGATGAAATTTGGTCCGCCCAAAGGATAGCCAATACTAAATAAACCAAGGATGCTTTGATTGCTTGGGGCTTAAATCGATAAATCTTGTATATCAAGTAAGCATACAAGGGAATCCCAACATACTTATTGGACAAGAATCGCATGATCATATCTAACTCAGTCGTGTGCGACAGGTTGATTATCCGAAATAAGGACTCATCCCAAGTTGGAAACATACCTTAGAATTTAAACACGTTTCGAACTCTTGTCAAAGTGGCTGCTGCGATTGGTTCTACTTTCTTCTCGCCAATTTCTAATTTTTCCTCGATGAGCTTTGGATTGTTGATGTAATAATCAAACTTTTCCCGGGCCTCTTTGAAATACTCCAACATTAATGCGTGCAAGGCTTGCTTCGCATGGCCATAGCCATAGCCGCCTGCCAGATATAATTTGCGCATTTCCGCTGATTGTTCCGATGTGGCAATTAAATTATACAACTTAAAGGTAATGTCTTTATCGGGATCCTTGGGATCCTCCAAAGGCGTTGAGTCGGATTCAATCTTCTTGATCTGCTTTAACAATTCTTTTTCTGGTAAGAATACGTCGATGTAATTATTCAAGGATTTACTCATCTTATTTCCATCGATTCCTGGAATGGTCATGACCTCCTCGTTAATAGCTGCCTCAGGAATAACAAATATCTCTTCATTCGCCATCCGATTGAAAGCTCCTGCCATGTCGCGCGTCATTTCGATATGCTGACGTTGATCCTTGCCTACAGGAATGATTTCAGCATCATATAGTACGATATCAGCTGCCTGTAAAACGGGATAGGTAAACAATCCGGCATTGACTTTATCCATCGATGTGGATTTATCTTTGAAGCTATGTGCATTGGCCAACATCGGATAAGGCGTCACACAATTTAAATACCACATCACTTCAGTATGGTATGCAGCCAATTTAGATTGACGGTAAAAATAATTTTTGTCGGTATCAAAACCGAAGGCCAACCACGCTGCGGCAATGGATAAGGTATTCGCACGAATTTGCTCACCATCACGAAGGCTAGTAAGCGTATGTAAATCGGCAATAAATAGAAAGGATTCATTCCCCGGCTTTTTAGAAAGCTCGATTGCGGGCATGATGGCTCCTAAAATATTACCTAAATGGGGTTTTCCAGAGGATTGGATACCGGTTAATATGCGCATATAACTGATCAAAAATTTTACAAAAATCACGAAATTCATTCAATTCTCCCAATATATTTTTTGTCATTCTTTTGCTGGCCTTTTCGATATAAATTCTCCTAAAATTTCGCTAATTTCGTTCAATCAATTTTTATCCTTTTTTCATGTCTGTCTCCCCTGACTTACTCCGATTTTTGACTGATTTGAAAGCAAATAATTCGCGCGAATGGTTTGCTGAGAATAAATCTATTTATGATCTAGAGAAGCAGAAATTTGATCAATTGATCGAACGATTGATTCAAGAATATGGAGCATTGGAGAATATGATGGGTGTGGAGCGAAAGCATTGCTCCTACCGTTTGTATCGCGATGTTCGATTTTCTAAAAATAAGGATCCCTATAAAACGTGGTTTTCCGCCAGTTCCTCGGAAGGCGGTCGGCGATCCGGTTACATGGATTACTATCTCCACATTGAACCCGGCGGTAAGTCATTTTTAGGTGGAGGAATGTATAGTCCAACACCGGAGCAGATTGCGAAGTACCGACAAGAAGTAGATTATAACGGAGCGGCCTTGCGTAAAATTGTAGAATCCCCACAATTCATAGCCACTTTTGGGAAAGCCGAGGGCGAAATGTTGCAAAAAGTTCCGAAAGGATTTGATCCGGATCCCGCGGATGTCGAATACATTCGACGGAAGCAATTGTTTTATTGGCGGCATTATTCCGATAAAGAAATTACTGCTCCTGATTTTGTCTCCAAACTCATGCAGGATTCGAAGCTTTTAAAGCCATTTTTGGATTTCTTGAATTTGACATTTTTTGATAAAGAACCTTTTTAATACCCATTTACATGCAATTTTCGCATTTACATAGTCACTCTCAGTTTTCATTGTTGGATGGGGCGTCGAAGATTTCGGCGATGTTTAAAAAGGCAAAGGCTGATAATATGCCGGCAGTTGCGATTACCGACCATGGTAACATGTTTGGTGTATTTCAATTTGTGGCAGAAGCGGGTAAACAAGGAGTTAAACCCATTGTAGGTTGTGAGTTCTATTTGGTGACAGATCGTCACAAGCAGAGTTTTACCAAGGAGCAAAAGGATAAGCGATACCATCAATTGTTTCTGGCAAAGAATCCCGAAGGCTATCAAAACCTAGTAAAATTGTGTTCGTTGGGATTTATGGAAGGAATGTATTCCAAATATCCACGGATCGACAAAGAATTAGTATTAAAGTATCACAAAGGGCTGATTGCCACGACTTGTTGTTTAGGAGCATCGGTTCCGCAGGCTATATTGCGTTCGGGTGAAGAGGAAGCAGAAAAGGAATTTAAGTGGTGGCTGGATCTTTTTGGTGAGGACTATTACATCGAAGTCCAAAATCATCATATACCTGAGCAACAGACAGTTAACGAGGTTTTGTTAAAGTTTGCTAAGAAATATAATGTCAAGATAATTGCCTCGAATGACAGCCACTACTTGGATCAAAAGGATTCCAATGCGCATGATATTCTCCTGTGTATCAATACGGGTGAAAAGCAGGCCACTCCTACTTACAAGGATATCGATGATGG
>JBJTMZ010000057.1:0-6997 GCA_046073805.1 Aquirufa sp. | reverse complement strand
ACGTTTAGGCTATGAAATTGAACAGGAATCCTATTTGCTGTTCGGGGAGATTCAGCATTACCGCATGAAAAAAGCGCTACCCCTTTCGGAATAGCGCTTACATATTAGTGTTTATGTTCAAGTCCCTGAGCACTCGGGATTTGATTAAACGCAATCCCAGCTTTCTGCTCATCCTTGAAAGCCTCTTTCGGCTTGATGTTTAATATTTGGAATAACTCTTTATCCGACTTCGCATCTGGGTTCGGTGTGGTTAACAACACATCCCCCGAGAAAATCGAATTAGCACCCGCCATGAAACAGAACGCCTGACCCTCGTAGTTTAACTCGAGTCGGCCTGCGGATAAACGAACGGCCGACTTAGGCATCATGATTCTTGCGGTAGCAATCACTCGAACCAAATCCCAAACCGATGCAGTCTTTTGGTTTTCAAAAGGAGTCCCTTCGACAGGCACCAAATTGTTTACAGGAACGGAACCTGGATGCTCCGGCAAGTTCGCCAATGTCAATAACATCCCGATACGATCCGCCGTACTCTCTCCCATTCCGATGATACCACCCGAACAAACAGACAATTTCGCTTTTCGTACATTACCAAGGGTCTCTAAACGATCATCGTAGGTACGCGTAGAAATGACATCGTCGTAATATTCCTCACTCGTATCGATATTGTGGTTGTAAGCATACAAACCCGCGTCCTTCAACTTCTGTGCTTGTTCCTCCGACAACATACCTAGCGTACAGCAAACTTCCATGCCTAAGGAATTAACTCCCTTCACCATATCCAAAACACGATCAAAATCTTTGTTGTCGCGTACCTCACGCCACGCAGCACCCATACAGAATCGAGAACTTCCATTATCCTTAGCGCGAACAGCCGCTTGAATGACTTCCTCGTAAGGCAACAACTTTTGCACTTTCACATTGGTATGATAACGCGCGGCTTGTGAGCAATAGGAACAATCCTCTGGGCAGCCTCCTGTTTTGATCGACAATAAGGTACTGATTTGCACCTCATTCGGGTCATGATAAGCACGATGCACCGTTGCCGCTTGATAAACTAAATCCAAAAAAGGTTGGTTGAAAATCTGCTCAACCTCTTCGCGTGTCCAATTATTTCTAATTTCCATATTCGTATTTACTATTCCAATTCCATCATAAATGGCATTAAAGCCAAAAACCCTTCCCGTTTCTTCATCCGATCTAATTCCCAGATCGATTTTGTCCACGGCATATTTTTCTGTACAAAGCGTGACTCCATCGAACTTTCTGAAAAAGCACTCGATACTAATTCGTCGAAAAACGATTTAACTTTTGGATATACGGCAACCTTATAACTCAAAGGTGTCAGTTTCGCACGATCCGCTGCAATTTCAATGGCTCGATCTAATCCTCCCAACTCATCCACTAAACCAATTTGCTTCGCTTGTACGCCTGTCCAAACACGACCACCCGCCAAGGATTGCAACTTTTCCAAGGACATTTTCCGACCCTTCGCAGCCTTGGAAGTAAAACTCAAATATCCTTGATTCACCATATTCTGCACCACATTTTTCTCAAAATCAGTCAATGCACTCGGCGAAGACATGAAGTTGGAGTGCGCATGCGTATTCACATGGTCTTGCGTAATCCCTAATTTATTTTTGAAGAAATTGTCGAAGTTTAACCATTGCGCAAAAATACCAATGGACCCCGTAATGGTCGTCGGCTGCGCTACAATCACATCTGTTCCCATCGCCATGTAATAGCCCCCCGATGCCGCATAATCAGACATGGAGGTAATAATGGGCTTCACTTTTTTGGCTAATTCGATCTCGCGCCACATGATATCTGACGCCAAAGATGACCCACCTGGCGAGTCGATGCGTAGGACAATGGCCTTCACCGATTTATTATCACGCAACTTTCGTAATTCCTTCACAAAATCATCCGAACCGATACTTCCATCGCCACCTTTCGTTCCCACAATTTCTCCTTCGGCTACTAAAACCGCAATCTTGGCATTTCCTTCAACGGTCGGGATTGGATTTTTTGCATGTAGGTAATCGGCCAACTTGACTAAATTCAATTCCTCGTCATTCTTTTTCTTCGTCAAGGATTTCAACTTTGCCTCGAGCTCATCAAAATATCCCAACTTAACCATCCCTAAACGTTCGGCATTCTTGGGATCAAAGGCCTGTAAACTATCGGCAATCGTATTTAATTTTCCAGCCGAAATGCCACGGCTTTCGGAGATTTTTTGGAAGACTTCTTTGTTGACCGACTGAATAAAGGATAGCGTTTGCATCTTATTCTCTGGACTCATGTCCTCGCGAATGAAGGGTTCCACGGCAGATTTATACTGACCCACGCGGAAAACCAAAGGTTCGATTTCAAGCTTATCAAAGGCTTTCTTGAAAAACATGTATTGCACACTCACCCCATTGAAGTCCAACAAGCCCGCCGGGTTTAAGTATACGACATCCGCAACCGAAGCGATGTAATATGCCTTTTCTGAATAGGAATTCGAATAAGCATATATGAACTTCCCTGATTTTTTGAACTTCGTCAAGGCATTCCGAATCTCGGTTAATTTGGCATAACCTGCCACCGGAAAACTCACATTTAAGTAGATTCCTTTAATCTTGGAATCCACTCGTGCACGCTCCAAAGCGGACAAAACCTGAATCAAGCCTAAATTTTCCGTACTGGAAAAGAAAGGATTGGGCAGATCAGCCAATGGATTTTCGTCCGTCGAGGCATTCTCTACGATAGGTCTATTCAAATCCAAATGAAGAATAGATTCCTCTTTGACCTCAAACTCAGCGTTTGAATCACCCATAGCAGCGCCAACGCCCGCCAGCATGAGCAAAGCGAAGACAAAGAACAAACAAATCCCCACGAGGGTTGCCAACGAATATTTAACAAATTGCCACATAGTAATCATTTAAGTTGATTCGAATATCGAATCCTTTCATTTAAATAGGCAAGCAAATGTGACCAACGGTCAAAAGGGCTATCCGAAATTTTTCCGATAATCCTCGCGCGACTGACGAATCACCTCATGAGCAATCTCACGACCGTATACATCATCAATATCAACAGCCGGCGAAGTCGTCTCACCCGGCAACATTTTATAGGTCCAAAAATAGTGACGCAAACGCTGGACAATATCTTTCGGAGCATCCGAAATATCACGCCATTTGCCATAAATCGGATCATCTTTTAACACGGCAATAATCTTATCATCCGCCTCTCCCTTATCAATCATACGAATGCCACCAATCGGAATCGCCTGACATAAAATATCTCCATGGGTAATTGCACGCTCAGAAAGCACTAAAATATCCAAGGGATCACCATCCCCTTGCATAATATCCTTTCCAGAATATTTTCGTGCCAACTCAGCGATTCCATCTGCACAGTACGTTTGCGGCAAAAAGCCATATAAAGCTGGGACGATGTTCGAGAATTTTTGAGGACGATCGATCTTCAAATATCCCGTTTGTTTATCAATTTCATATTTTACCGTATCCGTAGGAACGATTTCAATAAAAGCGGTTACTTGTTCAGGCATCTGGTCTCCAATCTGAATTCCGTGCCATGGATGTGCTTTAAAAAAGTTACGATTCATATTTTATAAACTTTAAAAATCAACTTAGGTTCTATAATCTTCGCAAATTACAAAAAAATAAGGAAACGGAAGGAGTCCAAAGCCTGTTAAAAATTCCGCACTTTCCCGTTTTTTCGTTAAATTTGCCGTTTGATTTATTAATATCATGATATACCCCATCATTCCATACGGTGACCCCGTTCTTCGAAAAGTGGCAAAACCCCTAGACTTCAAAAGTCTAGACGTAGTGAAACTTGTAGAAGACATGTTCGAAACGATGTATGCCGCCAGTGGCGTCGGACTAGCCGCACCCCAAATCGGTATGGACATTCGGCTGTTTGTGGTCGATGGCAGACCCATGAATGAGGGTGAAGAAGACGATGATATAGACCCATCTCTCATTGATTTCAAAAAGGTTTTTGTAAACGCAACAATCTTAGATGAAACCGGGGAAGAATGGGGATTCGAGGAAGGATGTCTTTCCATCCCGGGAATTCGGGGGGAGGTTTTTCGACCAGAATACGTGAAAATTCACTATTGGACAGAGCATGGCGAAGAGCGCACCGATGTTTTCGAAGGATTTGCGGCGCGTATTATCCAACATGAATATGATCATATCGAAGGTATCTTATTTACCGACCACCTCAATGTGGTGAAGAAACGAATGATCAAAAATAAATTAAGTGACATTACCCGCGGGAAGGTTTCTGTGGACTATAAAATGAAGTTATCCCGCTAATTCAGCATCATGAAGATTTCAATTAATTGGTTACGTGATTTTATCGATTTGGCTCGTTTGCCCCAACAAGGCAGTGCCGAGGAACTCGATGTTTTGTTGACAAACACGGGATTAGAAGTAGAAGGCGTAGAATCTCACGAAAAAATTCCGGGAGGTTTACGTGGATTCGTCGTGGGTGAAGTACTTACTTGTGAAAAATTTCAAGTCAAAGAAAAGACCTTAAGCCTGACAACGGTAGATGCTGGGTTAGAAGAAATATTAACCATCGTCTGTGGGGCAGCCAATGTCGCGGCTGGTCAAAAAGTAATCGTTGCAACGCCAGGCACAACGCTATACGATGCGAATGGAAAAGCGCTTTTCACGATAGAAAAACGTAAGGTTTATGGCCAACCTTCTGAAGGCATGATTTGCGCAGAAGATGAAATCGGAATCGGCACCTCGCATGATGGTATTTTGGTATTAGACACTCAATTACCTAATGGAACACCGGCAGCCCACTATTTTCAGATTGATTCAGATTTAGTATTAGAAATTGGTTTGACTCCCAACCGGGCCGATGCCGCTTCGCACTGGGGCGTGGCACGCGATATTAAAGCAGTAAGTGGCATCGACGTTACCTTACCCGATGTCTCCGCATTTAAGGTAGCAATCAACGCATTCCCAATCGATGTACAAATTAAAGACACAGGATGCGGCCGTTTTTGTGGGTTAAGCATCGACGGGGTCAAAGTAGCTCCTTCACCTACCTGGTTGCAAGAACGTCTTTCAGCCATTGGCTTGCGTCCCATCAATAACATTGTCGACGTGACAAATTACATCTGTCATGGATTGGGCCAACCGATGCATGCCTATGATTGGCATCAATTACGTGGCGGAAAATTAATCGTAGAACAAGCGAAAGCAGATAGCCTATTCGTTACCTTGGATGGAACAGAGCGCAAATTATCCGGCGAGGAAATCATGATTTGTGATGCGGAAGGACCGATTGGTTTAGCTGGTGTGATGGGCGGAGCGGATTCATCCATTCAAGATTCAACAACCAGAATTTATCTCGAAGTTGCTTATTTCAAACCAGAGCGTATTCGGAAAGCTGCCCAAATTCACAGCTTAAAAACAGATGCGTCCTTCCGTTTTGAGCGTGGAACCGACATCGAGGCGAAAGCCTTTGCCATTCAATATGCAGCATTATTAATTCAAGAAATTGCGGGCGGCACGATCAGTTCCGAATTGGTCGATGTTTACCCCGAAAAACCTGTTTTAGCTGAAATACCGATGACATTTGAGCGCGTAAAGAAACTCATCGGTATCGAAATCGGCGCGGAGCGAATCCAAGAGATCTTAATCGCTTTGGATTTTGAATTAAAGAATAAAACGAACGAAGGATTTTTAGCCATCGCTCCTGCCTATCGCGTGGATGTAACGCGCGAAGCAGATATCATCGAGGAAATCTTACGTATCCATGGATTAGATAATATTCCTTTGTCGGAGAACTTAAGCGCTAAATTCATTTCTGAATTCCCTGCTTTAGACAAAGAAAAGGTTCAGTTAAGCCTGAGCCAAAGCCTAGCCGCACGTGGATTCCAGGAAATCATCAGTAACTCTTTAACGAAAGGCGAATACCATGGCTTAATCGCCAAGGATTTAAGCTTCGATACGGTCGAAATTCTCAATCGATTATCGGAGGATTTGGGTGTGATGCGCCAACATTTGGTGTTCCATGGTTTGGAAGTTCTTGCACACAACATTAACCGCCGCCAAAAAGACTTGAAACTTTTCGAATTCGGAAAGACCTATCATAAAAAAGGCGAAAAGTTCATCGAAAAGCGTCATTTAGCACTTTACATGACGGGTCTCTCAGAGGGAGAAACCTGGTCACATGCTCCACAAAAGAGTCAGTTGCATCAATTATATTCGCAAGTAATCGCGACCATGAAACAATTGGGCGTATCGCAATTTGATACCAGCGTAATTGAGCAATCCAACGTTTTCGCTTATGGATTAACCATTACGGTAAACAAAAAGGCTTGTGTTTCTTTGGGCTTGGTTCATCCGAAATTGGCTCAGAAATTCGATGTGAAGCAGGAGGTATTTATGGCCGACTTCGATTGGGATTTCTGGGTGAAACAGGAGAAAGGAAATTTTGTCTATCAGGAGATCTCGAAGTTCCCAGAAGTACGCCGTGATCTATCTTTAGTTATTGACCAAGGTGTTAGCTTGCAAGCCATTCAGCGTGTCGCGGAACAAACAGAGAAAAACCTCTTGAAAAACGTATCTGTGTTTGATGTGTATGTAGGAAAGAATCTCGGCGAAGGCAAGAAAGCATATTCGGTATCCTTCATCTTACAGGATGAAACACAAACACTCACTGATAAAGTAATTGATGCGACGATGGATCGATTGATCACGCGCTTTGAGAAGGAATTGGGAGCCTTGATTCGTAAATAGAATCAAGGCTTTGCCAAATTTTATCGTTTGAACATGTTACCCATGTTCGGCATTTTCATTTTGCCATCTTGCACCTTATTCATCATACGCATCATTTTGCGCATATCTTCAAATTGCTTCAATAGATTATTTACTTGCTGTATCGAAGTTCCTGAACCTACTGCAATACGATTTTTACGAGAAGGGTTCAAAATATCGGGATTTTGACGCTCCTTCAAGGTCAT
>JBJTMZ010000056.1:0-3716 GCA_046073805.1 Aquirufa sp. | reverse complement strand
TTCCTTCAAGCGCAAATCCGTTCGAAAAGATTCCCGAATCTGTATTTCTCGCATGAAAACATAGACCACACCTACCAAGGAAATGAAATACAACAAATAAGCCCACCAAGTACGATACCAGGGAGGTAAGACTTCAATTTGCAATTCAACGGGATTCTCACCCCATACACCATCTGAATTCGTTGCCTTTACTTTAAAAGTATAAGTACCCGGACTTAAATTCGTATAAGTCGCTGTCCGCTGGGTACCCACATAGTTCCAATCCTCATCAAAGCCCTCTAGCATGTAGGCATAGCGATTGTTTTTAGGCCTTTGGTATTCAATCGCAACAAAATCCAAACTGAATACGGATTGTTCGGGTTGCAAAACCAAAGTTTTCAAATCTGGTAAATCGGAGGTAAGGGGTGAATTAGGAGCACCCACAGAAACAGATTTATTGAAAATCTTTAAACCTGTTAAATACACATGCGGAACATCCAATCGCATGCGCAGGCTATCTGATTTCAAGTAATTCAACCCATTTACCCCGCCAAAAAACAACCAACCCTGCTTATTTTTGGCATGCGCCGTGATGATAAATTCTTTTCCTTGTAATCCATCTGCATCGTCATAATTCACGAATTTGAATGTTTGGGCATCCATTTTAGAAATCCCGCCATTCGTGGTTAACCAAAGGTCTCCTTTCTTATCTTCTTCCATCCCGCGCAGGGTATTACTGCCCAATCCATCCGCCACAGTAAATACTCGAAATCCTTTCGATTCTCCCAAATACAGATGTAAACCTCCCCCATTCGTCAAGACCCAAATCCGGCCTTGTCGGTCCTGTTTAATGCAAGTAATGTGGTTATACTTTAGACTATTGACCGCCGTAGTGCGTACCTGATGATCGACTTTACCTGTTTTGGGATTATAGATGTATAAGCCTTGCATCGTTGTACCCACCCAGATACGGCCATCCCTACTCTTTAAGATACTATTGATGTTTTTATTTTTTAACTCCTGTTCGCTAAACTCCCCGAACGGATTATAAAACGCTTTGCTCGTTAAATCAAATGCAAAGATCCCTTTCGTCTGAGAACCCAATAACAAGCGATTTTGATCTAAGAACAAGGATGTCCATTTCATTCCCGCTTCATCTAATCGATAAGGATACGATTTCAAATCATTGGGGGGAGTAAAATGAAATAAACCCTTGCCCCAAGCAGCCACCCATACAGAACCATCCGGCAACGCTTGAAGCAAATTAACATCGAAGCCATTGGTCACATTCAACTTATTAGCTACCGCCTCATTAACCAAATGTTTAATATGACCTGTTTTATGATTGAAAAACGATAAACCGACATTACTGCCCAACCAAACTCCTTGATCATTCCCCGCACTTAGCGAAGTAACCTTGTTACTCAAAAGCCCTTGAAATGTATTGGGTTTATAACGTAAAACAGAAAAACGAGATTTTTGAAAAAAGCTGATATTTAATCCTGCCTCCCAAGTTCCAATCCACGTATTTCGGTTGGAATCCGTAAACATACTCATCACTGAAAAAGAGGAAATCCCAAGCTCGGGATCCGGATTCGAGGGAATGTGATGCGGATGTGCAAAATCCTCCCCTTTCAACGTGTAAACACCATTATCAGTCCCTATCCACAGATTTCCCAAGGCATCACGAACCAAAGAACTGACAATATTTTGGCGCGAAAGAGGATCTTGCGAGGCAAAGAAAACATTTGTAAATCGTTGATTTTGAGGATTAAAGCGAAAAAGACCTTTTCCTTCAGTCCCCACTAATATGTCACCATTTTTTGTTTCAAATAAGGCACGAACCCGGTAGGTACTCGACATGCTTTTGCCTGAAAAATCAAAAGGGATAAACACGTGGTTCCCTCCATAGGAAATCAATTGACCTGATTTAGTACCTAACCAAATCGACCCATTCGAGTGCTTGTAAATCCGAACCGCATCTTTAACCAGCGGATGACGAACTTCAGATTCATTCGGCAAAAATTTATTGGTCTTGGAATCAAATGCCAATAATCCCACCCCGACAGCCGTTGCGAATATCCGGTGCTTATCCACTTGAATGAGCGAAGATATCGTCAGGGAGGAAAAATCAATCCCTTTCATTCCTTGGGTAAATCGAGTGATTTTACCCGTTTTTAAATCAATTTTATTCAGCCCGGAACTACGCGCAGCGGCCCAAATATTTCCATCAGCATCCTCGGTTATCGTTGGAATATCACTTCCACTCAACGTATTGGCATCCCCGGGATCGTGTCGGTAT
This sequence comes from Aquirufa sp., assembly GCA_046073805.1. Lineage (GTDB taxonomy): Bacteria > Bacteroidota > Bacteroidia > Cytophagales > Spirosomataceae > Aquirufa. The sequence goes on along the minus strand of JBJTMZ010000056.1, from coordinate 1,435 downwards.
ATCACAAATGAATGCCCATCATACCGGTTTAATCCGTCAGCCGTCGCGAACCAGAGAAATCCACGACGATCTTGAATAATCTTGTTAATTGTACTTTGGGATAAACCCGAGGCCGTACTCAAGCGTTCATAACGCTGCGCTGGTTGGGCCTTTGAGATAAAACAAAGAAACAACAAACAAATCCAATAATATCGTTTAAACACCATCATCATTACAGATAGCTAAAATAGAAAATTTATCACCAAGTCCTTGCCGAATTATCCCGATGATACAAAAGAAAATCGTTGCATATTCTTTACAATACACATCATTGCAAGAATAATCCTTGAATTTGAAAGATTTGTCCCAATCCTATCGCCATTGAAGAGGTAGATTTGTACATGCTTTGAAATCAAAGACATCCGTGTAATTCAAGGTTCGTACTATGGTAAAAACATTTATTTCTTTCTCGGCTAAAAATGCCGACAATAAATTGCCGAAATACCAGCAACTCATTAACTCCCTGTTGCGCGATATCGAGATGGGAGAATTAAAACCCGGTGAACGACTTCCGTCCATTAATGAGGCATCCGAAGAATGTTACCTTTCCCGAGACACCGTTGAGCGCGCTTACACCGAATTACACAAAATGGGCGTCATCACGTCCATCTTCCGCAAAGGCTATTTCATCTCAGATTCGAAGGTAAAGACCAAAACGAAAGTTTTGTTTTTGGTAGGTAAAATCACCAATACCAACAAAGTAGTATTCGATTCCTTCTGCGAGTCATTGGGTAAAAATGTCATGGTAGACATATACACCTACCAATACAAAACAAGCCAATTTCAAGAGATCATGTCCCAGCAATTAGGGAATTATCATTATTACGTAATTATGCCTCATTTAATTGAGGAAGAGGAGGAAAACATCAAGTGTCTTAAGAAGATTTCGGGCGACCGTTTAATTCTTTTGGACCAAAATTTTAATAGCATTTCGCATGCACACGCGAGTATCGTGAGCCAACCGAAAGAGCAATTGATCGCTTTATTTGAAAACCAACTAAACCTGTTTAATAAGTACCACTCATTTAATTTGGTTGTGACCGAGGAAGATTACTTCGATCCTGCCTTGATTAATGGGTGTAGTGAATTCTGCGAATCCAATGGATTGGATTTTCAAGTATTGGATGGCCTCGAAGTAGACGATGTGCGTGAAGGGGTAATTTATTTCACCCTTGACGACCAGGATTTGGTTCGGGCCATCAAATACGCAGAAGCAAACAAATTAAGCATTGGTCAGCAAGTGGGACTTATCGCCTTTAACGATTCTCACTTCAAAGAAATATTGGTGGGAGGTATTTCAGTCCTTTCGAACCAACCAACTAGAATGGGCGAAATGGCCGCTCAACTCATTAACGACAACGATAAGGGTAGCCATGAACTCGCGCTACAATTCATC
>JBJTMZ010000055.1:0-6423 GCA_046073805.1 Aquirufa sp. | reverse complement strand
GACCCGTGATTGTGTGGTTGCACGGTGGTGGCTTTACAAATGGAAATGCCATCGAACAGGATGGTTATCATGGCGAGAACATTTCGCGTTTGGGGGATGTGGTTTTTGTGTCGATTAATCATCGTTTGGGACCCTTTGGCTATTCGCATTTAAAGGCTGCAGGCGGACATCCTTCCTCAGGAAATGTCGGCAACTTGGATATGGTCGCGGCATTGGAATGGGTGAAAAATAACATCGCGAATTTTGGTGGCGATGCGGGTAATGTGACGATCATCGGCCAGTCGGGCGGAGGCGCGAAAGTTACCACATTAATGAACATGCCGACTGCCAAAGGCTTATTCCACAAAGCAGTTGCTCTGAGTGGTACGTCCTTGGGCGGGGTGAATAAAGAATATGCCGAAAAGCTGGGCGTCAAGGTGATGGAGGAGGCTGGATTGAAGCCGGGTGAAATAGATAAGCTCCAACAAATTCCTTGGCGGGAATATATCGATATTACGACACGTGCCGTGGAGAAAATGGCGGATGAGGCGAAAAAAATGGGCATCGCACGGGGTGGATTTTCACCGGTGGCGGATGGCGTCACGATGAACGATAAGCCGTTTTTCAGTGATCCCAATCATTTCTCAGCAGACATTCCGTTGATCATTAATACAACCTTCCATGAGTTTAGCCCGTCACGTACGGATGCGAGTTTGGAATCCATTAGTTTAGATGGCGTGGCTGAAAAAATCAGACCTCGGTTTGGAGATCAAGCTACAGCCATTGTGGAGGCATTTCATCAAAACTTCCCGAAAGCGAAACCGGTGGAATTATGGGCGATGATCAATTCGAACCGGAAGGGTGCAATAGCTGCTGCAGATGCCAAGGCATCTCAGGGGAAGGCTCCTGTATATGTCTCTTGGTTCGGATGGCAGCCACCGCTTTTCGACGGCCGTATGCGTGCCTTCCATTGCGATGATATTTGCTTTTGGTTCTATAACACGGATCTGATGTTGACCCACACGGGTGGCGGAAAACGTCCGCGCGCCTTATCTACGAAAATGGCGAAGTCCTTCTTAAACTTTGTACGAACCGGGAATCCGAACGGAGGAGGCTTACCGAATTGGAAGCCTTATACCAAGGAAAATGGGGAGACCATGATCTTGGATGACCAATGCTTATTGGCCAATAACCCTGACGGCATCGCAAGAAAAGCCTTAGGATAAAATAAAAACAGCCCGGTGTAAATGCCGGGCTGTTTTGTTATTTGGTCTTGAACATTTTATTGAAGGCGTAGGTGGCGCCAACATTCCAAACGGGGTCTTTTCCTCCTGTGATGGACGAGTTAATCGGTTGGTTATAAAAATAAGACAGCGTCACTGGGCTTTTTTTATGCGTTAAGGTAAATGTTGCATTCACGTAGGAACCTTCTTCGCCGTTGGTGAAGAGGTAAATTAGTTGAGTGTTCAGCCCTGCGATGAATTCCTTCCCCAATTCGATGTTATTATAGCCGCCACGAAGGGTTAACAGATTCGTTGGCTTGGTCTTATTTTCCACACTTCCTGCCCCGACCAGGTAGTAAAAACCTAAGTTGACATGTTTGTTGAAACGATAGTTCTGAGCCATTTCGGCCGCAACGAATCGTTGGGCGCGCAAGACCTCCTCATTATTCCCGTTGATCGTTACAGGAATCGTTTTAAATATAATGGCAGGATGGGCGCCTATGCTCCAAGTGAATTTTGAAGTTTTGGCCAATTTATACCGAAACCAATAGATGAAAGACCAAGGTTTACCTTCGAGGGAAACGCGGAATTCGGGTTCAAAGGTCAACTTCCGACCAACAGTGAAATTGATGATGGCTGCGGGTTTCCCGAGGGTAAAGATGGGGATAATCGAAATACCATTGTTGGTAATCAAGGCCGTCGTGGCGAATTGCATTTCTTTCTTGGTGCTGTCGGCGGTAGATTCCGCAAAGCTGATTTGGCTGAAAAGAAGAAAGCAGACAAAACCGATGATTTTTAATAAAGACATGTTGGCGGGTTTATAATATTGAATATGTTGGTTAACTTTTGGCGAGAGCTTCCAAGGCGGCAGCGCTGTAGCGGGTTCCTTGTACTTCGACCTGTTTCGTTATTTCCGAAATGCGGTCGATTTCCGCTTGATTTAATTTCAGTTCAATGGCATCGAAGTTTTCGTGCATGCGATCTAGCTTGGTAGTGCCTGGAATTGGTACAATCCAAGGTTTTTGGGCTAATAACCAGGCTAAGCAAATCTGCGCAGGGGTAGCCTGATTATTTTGTGCAATATCCGAAATCATTTTCACGAAGGCCTGGTTGTGCTCACGCGCTTCTTCCGTAAATCTTGGGACTGTTCTGCGAAAATCTGTTTCATGGAAATCTGTGTTAGCGTCTATTTTGCCTGTTAGAAATCCTTTCCCTAGGGGGCTAAATGGGACAAATCCGATACCTAATTCCTCCAAAGTAGGAAGGATCACTTGTTCGGGTTCACGCGTCCACAACGAATACTCGCTCTGCAAAGCAGTAACGGGCATTTCGGCATGAGCCTTACGTATATTGGCCGCACCGGCTTCCGACAAGCCAAAGTGCTTCACCTTTCCTTCCCTCACCAGATCTTTTACCGTTCCAGCGACATCCTCAATCGGGATATTTAAGTCGACACGATGCTGGTAAAACAGGTCGATCGCATCGATTTTCAAACGCTTCAACGACGCCTCGGCTACCTTACGAATATTTGATGGAGAGCTGTCCAAGCCATTCATTTTGTACCCTTGATTGGGGTCTAAATGAAAGCCAAATTTAGTCGCAATGACTACCTTATTTTTAATTGGGGCTAAGGCCTTGCCTACAAGCTCTTCGTTGATGAATGGCCCATAAACTTCCGCTGTATCGAAAAAGGTAATGCCTTTTTCAACCGCCGCATGTATGAGTTTAATCATTTCGGTTTCATCGGCTTTGGGGCCGTAACCGAAACTCATGCCCATACAGCCGAGTCCCATGGCGGAGACTTCCAAGCCACTATTCCCTAATTTTCGCTTTTCCATGTAGCATATTGTTTTTGTATTTCACCGGACTTACGCCCACGTGTTTTTTGAAAAAATGATTGAAATAACTGATCTCGTTGAAACCCAAGGCATCCGTGATTTCCGCAATTCCCCATTCGCCATGGGATAGGATGAGTTTGGCCTCTTGGCTGATTCGCTCGGCGATTAACTGCGATGTAGTCTTGCCCGTTGTTTCTTTTACCGCCCGATTTAAGTGATTGACATGCACGGCTAATTGATTCGCAAATTCGAACGGGCTCTTCAATTTGATTTTATTGTGAGCACCCTCGATGGGGAATTGCCGCTCCAAAAGCTCCAAGAATAACATGGAGATCTTTTGATTCGCATTGCCGGGCGCGTAGCGCGACGAATTAGCTGGTTCGAGTTTGAGTGCGGTGTGCATCATCTCGAGCGCTAAATTTCGAAGCATGTCGTACTTATGGATGTATTCGGAATTGATTTCGCCCAACATCCTTTCGAAGATTAACTGAAACTGTAGGTAGCCCGCGTCATTCAATTCGATGACCGGCGAACCGTCTGGTTGATAGAGGGAATAAGACGAAAAATTTCCATAACCTTGGAAAAATTGGTCATTAAAAATGCAGAAATAGCCCGTGCTCAATTGCTCCAAAGATTCCCATTTATAAGGAATAAACGGATTTGAAAAGACGATGGCATTTTCTTTGACCTCGATAACTTTGTTGGCGTAATTGATTTTTCCATTGCCCTTTACAAGCGTTATTTTGTAAAAATCACGCCGACGATATGGCACCGGTTTAGGGGTATTCCCGAGGAAAGGGTCTAATTGGAAAACATTAAAGTGCCCCCAGTCTTTGGTTAGGTCTTCGGGCACCCAATTGAATTTGGATTTATAAAAATCGGCCAAATTTTCGATTTTTTCCATCAGATTAAATTCGTTTAAAGCGCTTATTAAAAGTATAGGCAAGTTGAATATTCCAAATAAAATCCTTGCTGACGATGTCTGACTTTAATTTGCGGTTGATAATTGACGATAGCGTAAACGGGATGTTTTTGTTGGTCAATGTAAAGGTTGCTGTGGTGTAAAACCCTTCAACGTAATCAATATCCAAGAAATAAACTTGCGGGTAAATGCGCAAGAAAGTCTCTTTACCTACAGGGATGTTGGTAATAGTCGCATTCAACGTGATAAAGTTTGTCCACTTATTGGCTCCTTCAGTTAAACCGTGAGAAACCAGGTAGTAGGCTCCTACTGCGAAATTTTTCGTAAGCTGAAAATTGGGCACAATTTCTGTGGCGATAAATTGCTGAGGGGTTAAAGCCTCTTTGGCCACGCCATTTTTGTCGTAGACAAAGGAATTTCGAAAGGCTACTGAGGTGTTTCCTCCGATGTTCAGGCGAAAGCGTTTAGCGGTGACAGCCTTGTAGCGCGTCCAGAAAATGAATGACCAAGGTTTTCCTTCCAATGAAAAGCGTAATTGTTGTTCAAAAGCAAGCCGCTCGTTCCCTACTGATAAATCGAATATGGCAGCAGGTTTCCCTAAATTGAACATGGGCAGCAAGGAAATACCGTTATTGGTAACTAGCGCGCTACCCGATACATGGTATATTTTCGCTGGTATTGAATCCGTTTGAGCAGAATCTTCCGCATGCAGAAAACTCGTCTCAAAAGATAATAATAGGATGCACAAGAGTATGCGAATTGTTGTCATTCAAACAGGTGTATTGGGTTTGAATGCAAATTTCGCCTTTATTTTTGGCTTATTTATATAATTTTCAAATCAGAAATTATAAAAATCAAACAAAAGGCCCGACAATCGCCGAGCCTCTCATTTACCATTTCGTTAATCCAAGTATTTTTTCGCCCAGCGGATTGAGCTTGGCGGTTTCGTATTTCGTTTGTTCCCAGTTGCGCGGATCACCCGGAAAGGCATAGCCTTCGGGAGCGATGCGATTCTTCCAGGAATTGACACGCCATTCACGAAGCGAATCGTTATCTTCTTCGGCGGGCATCATGGAGATGTATTGCGCGCAACGAACCTTGTCGCTGTTATTGGCGCGAATTCCGTGGGGTTGTAGGCTGTTGAAGATGAGTAAATCCCCTGCCTCCAATTTTACTTTCGTCGGCGTAAAGCCTGTCGTATCAGGAAGGAAGCGATTGCGGTCTTCGGGTTGGGTCAGTTTCCAGGTATCGTAATCGCGGAAAAGTTCCGGGATGCATTGGAATCCGCCCATGTTTTCGTCGAGCTGATCAGCTAAGGCCAAAACGCCTTGCACCTGCACGGGTTTCGTTTCCGGATCATAATCCCAGTGAATGAAGGCTTTGTATTCGTGGCCGGGGCGGATGGGAAAATTCAAGTTGGCCCGATCGATCGTCACCCATAATTTTTCGGTTCCCCAAACATCCACAAAGGCATCATAGACGCGTTGCATTTGTCGGTTATTCCAAAGGTGCTGGTTGTTATAACATTCCACCATGCCCGTGTTCGCCAATTCCTTCATTTTCATGTCTGCACGGGGAGGTGCATACCAGGTCGTGGGATCATTCGGATCTTTTTCCTCGAATTCCCATAGGAATTGTGCCGTGGCGAGGGCTTGTTCTCTGGGTACTGCCTGCTTGATCACAACATAGCCATTGTGTTTCCAAAACGTCCAATCTTCCTCGCTCAAGACGCGAAGGGCCTCCCCATTCGGGCGGTTATTTAAGGACAATTGGCTGCTTTTGGCTGTCGATGGGTTTCCCGGAATGTCGTAATGCGCATTGTTCGGGATCATGGTTTCGTTTTGCATAGGTGATAAGGTTTTGATAGGACAAATCTCCGATAATTTAGGAGCATGTATGCATGCGTTATTGATAAGTTTTTGCACGGTATTGATATTTTTTGAACAGATGCGGAAAAATTGTGGATATTTGAGTCAATGAAATTGAAACTCGAACAAATTCATCCGGATTCGGATAGCTCTTTTCGCTTGTTGCTCACGCCGCAATTGAATGAGGTATTCTATTGGCATTTTCACCCCGAAATTGAGTTGGTCTATGTGGAAGCCGAGCAAGGAATCCGTCACATCGGGGATCATGTGTCCACTTACCATGGGGCAGATTTGGCGTTAATCGGTTCGAATATTCCGCATTTGAATTTTGATTATGGGGCTAAAACCCGTGTGGAAACGGTCGTGATTCAATTTCCGCCCGATTATTTCCGAACGAGTTTGGGGCTGGTTCCCGAGATGCAGCAGGTCCAACAATTAATGGAGCGCGCGCGATCGGGTTTGGCTTTTGATGGGGAAACTAAACGTTTGGTGGGGGAGCGCATGAAGAAAATTCCAAGCCTTTCTCGGTTTGAACAGTTTGTGGAGTTGTTGCAGATCTTCCAAATTTTGGCCCAGAGTACGGATGCGTTTTC
>JBJTMZ010000054.1:0-14052 GCA_046073805.1 Aquirufa sp. | reverse complement strand
GAGTATACGTTTAATGGTCGGAAATACAAAGTAGGGGAATTGACCGAAGACTATCAAGCGCGTCAGGATACTGAGGTGTTGATTTTGAAGATGTTAAAGTCATCAACAATTCGGAATCACTTGAATCATCCGATGTGGGATTTGATGATGAAGAATATCTATTCATTGAATTCCAATGGCTTGACGAAACAGAATTTTCAGTTGCGTTTGGTTTACAAGGATGATGCGACGGGAATAGATAACTCCAACTTGATTGAAGGTGAAAAAGTCAAGGATATTCCTTTAGTGAAGGTTTTGGGCTTGGATAAATTGAATTTTGCTGGAGATCCTCAACCCGATGGGAATTTTGATTACATCGAAGACGTGACGATTGATTCGAAAAATGGGAAGATTATATTTCCATTATTAGAACCTTTTGGAGCGAGTCTAAAGAAGCAATTTACGGCATCAGAGGGTAATTTGGTGGATAAGTATGTTTTCGACAAGTTATACCGTTTGACACAAACGGATGCGGTCCAACAAGCGTCCAAGAATAAGTTTTTCATCAAAGGGAATTTTCAAGCGGGTGTGGGAGGTGATATCTCTCTACCTTTTGGCGTTGAACCTAAATCCGTAACGGTTTCTGCGGGCGGGCAGTCTTTAGTTCCGGGTTCAGATTTTATTGTGGAAGGCCAATCCGGGAAAGTGAAGATTTTGAATGAAGGGGTTTTCCAGTCGGGAAGGGAGTTAAAGGTTTGCTACGAAAAACCGGATTTATTTACAAATCAGGTTCGTACCATGCTGGGTACTCGTTTGGACTATAATCTGGGTCAGGACGTACATTTGGGGGCTACTGTACAGAGCATGAGTGAAACGCCGCCTGCCTTTTTACGTCGGGTGGCCATCGGAAATGAACCGGTGAACAATACATTAATTGGTTTTGATGCGAGTGTTCTAAAGAAGTCCAATTTCTTGACGCGTGCGATTGATGCCCTGCCGGTAATCTCCACGAAAGAAACGTCGGTGATTGATTTCCAAGGCGAATTCGCCAAACTAATTCCGAATGTGAATGATCGCGTTCAAGGGAATGCGTTTATCGATGATTTTGAGTCCGCACGCGTGATGTATAATTTGAGTTCTCAGCCCACTTTGTGGCGTCCGGGAGCTACGCCGAAGGAATTTATTCCAGGGAATGGACGGGATTTAACCTCGAATTACCGTCGGGCAAAAATCTCTGCTTATAACGTGGATGCGAGTTTGTATGGTCAAGGAGGATTCTCGTTGGATGTTCCGGGTTTGGATCCGGCAATTACGAATACGTATGCTTATGAGCGTGTGGTCACGCCTAAGGGACTTTTCCCGAATAAAGACTTTGCGAATAATATTACCAATTTGCCTATCGGTGTCCTGGATGTTGCTTATTTCCCTTCTGAGCGCGGTATTTACAACTTTAATCCGAATTTGACCTCTCAAGGTTTATTGCCAAATCCCAAGAATAATTTTGGTGCCATTACGCGGGCCATTGTATCCGATACAGATTTTGACAATGCCAATGTGGAGCAAATTGAGTTTTGGTTAATGGATCCATTCGTGGCAGGTGAGTCAGGAAAGATTCGGGATGGTATTTTCAATAAAAACAACACGACGGGGGGTAAATTGATATTCCATTTGGGGGATGTTTCGGAAGATTTTATTCCGGATGGTTTCTCGAATTTCGAAAATGGTATTCCCGCTGGAGATAAGATTTTAACTGGCAATAATCAGAATGTGGAAAAGACGACCTGGGGCTTAGCTCCCAAACGTCAATTTGTGATTAATGCCTTTGATAATCAAGGGGGTAGGGCCCAACAAGATATTGGGTTAGACGGATTACCCAATAAATCAGACGGAACAAATTCCTTGTCGGAAACAACCTATTTCTCCGAATATCTAACACAAACTAAATCACGCGTGACCGATTCCAAGGCATTGGCTTCGATTCAGGCAGACCCCGCTGCGGATGATTTTGTTCATTATTTGAGTGCAAGTTATAATTCATCTGGTAGTTTAATTGAGCGCTACAAGAACTACATGGGGCTTGAAAATAATTCCCCTACGACGGAAAATCCTAGTAATACGAATATCACGGAAGCTAATTCCATGATGCCGGATCGGGAGGATTTAAATAATGACAACACGGTTAATGAGGTAGAGGCTTATTTCCAATATGAGGTTGATTTAAAGCCCGGCTCTTTGGCTGTTGGCCAAGGTTTTGTCGTAGATAAGGTCAATGAGGGTGGGGTAGATTGGTATTTATTTAGAATCCCGATCAAAGATAAGCGCAATTATACGACACCTGCCGGCGAGATCAGTAGCTTTAAATCCATTCGTTTCTTCCGGATGTTGTTGAGTCAATTCCAAGATCCCGTGGTCTTGCGTTTTGCGCAGTTGCAATTGGCAGGTTATTCATACCGGAAGTTTATGGGTCAATTAGACCAACGGAACGGACAAGAGATTCCGGAAACGTACGATGCGAAATTCCGCGTAGCGTCTGTCAATATTGAGGAAAATGGTCCGGCGAGTAAAGGGGTCAATACGATTCCTTATGTAGTTCCTCCGGGATTCGTTCGAGATCAGGATGTGACGACGATTAACAATGCGCGCTTGAATGAGCAATCGATGAGTTTATGTGTCGATAACCTTCGTCCGGGTGATGCGCGCGCGGTGTTTAAGAATTCGTCTTTCGATTTTATTAATTACAAGCGCTTACGGATGTTTGTATCAATGCAAAGCCAAGACCAAGTAGATGGTCAGGTATCGGCTTTCTTACGAATTGGTACGGATTTGACGGATAATTATTATGAGGTGGAACAAATGGGCCTTCGTCAAACGCAGAAGGGGCAGAGTTTGGATACGGAGATTTGGCCATTGGACAATGAATTCGATGTGGAGTTTGATTTGATGAAGCAGGTAAAGATTGAGCGGGACCGACAAGGGAAATCCTTGAATGAGCGGTTTAGTTTAATCATTACTTCATCTACCGGAAAAAAATACCGAATTACCGTGATGGGTCGTCCGGATCAGAGCGCTTCGATGACCTTGATGATTGGTGTTCGGAATACGACGAAAGATGGTCAGAATAAATCATTCTGTGTCTGGGTTAACGAATTGCGCGCATCCGGTTTTGATCAAACCTCGGGAGAAGCGGCCTTAGGTAAGATGGGGATTAAATTGGCCGATTTAGGTCAGATTACGATGAATGGTAGTTTCCGTAATTATGGTTTCGGTGGGGTTCAGTCGAAGATTTCAGATCGTTCGCGGGACAACATGAAAGAATACGGCATCACTGCCAATTTAAATCTGGATAAATTCTTACCGAGTAAATGGGGCTTCAGGATTCCATTCTATGTGTCTTATGACCGTCGAAATGTTTCCCCTCAATTTGATCCTTTGGATCCGGATATTTTCTTGGTGGATGCCTTGGGCAAGTTTGGAACACAGGCGAGAAGAGATTCCTACTTGAAATTAGTAGAGGATAATACGGAGCGGCAAGGTTTCAATTTTACCAATGTTCGAAAGATTCGGAGTTCATTGGCTAAGCATGCATATGTGTGGGATTTGTCAAACTTTACGTTTAGCTATGCCTATTCGGAAATGATTCGCACGAATACGTTGACTGAGACCTATCGTCAATTGAGTCAGCGGGGCAGTATTCTATATAGTTATACAACGTCCTCTTCCTTCTGGGAGCCATTCGCTAAATGGGGGATGAATTCGCAATGGCTAGCCTTATTACGGGATGTCAATATTAATCTTATCCCTGCTTCCATTACTGTACGCGCCGAAATGGATCGTAGTTTCGTGAAGACGCAATTACGCAATCAGGAATTAACTACAGCGGGTGTCGCACCTCAGTTTGAGAAATATTGGTTCTTTAATCGTCAATATGCTCTGAATTGGAATCTGACTAAGAGCATGATTGTGAACTATTCCGCGAATGTCAACTCGATTATTGATGAGCCATTTGGGGATCTTGACACGCAGGCTAAGCGAGATTCGGTGATGTTTAATATTCGTGCCTTGGGGCGTGCAAAGGAGTTTGACCAACAAGCCGGATTGGTGTGGAGATTGCCTCTTCAGAAATTACCATTGACCGATTGGATGAATGCAGATTATACGCATCGAATTGGATACAATTATTTTGCTAATTCCTTTAATATCAAGGATTCGTTAGATGTTCCTTTCGGAAATATTATTAAAAATACACGGGAACGGTCGATAAACGGTCGGATTGATTTTGTTTCTTTATATAATCGGATTCGGGCTTTACGTTGGGTTAATTCAAGTAATCCAACCACCAAAGATGTGGCAAGAAACCCAGGGGATGAGGACGATATTATTATTCCGCCGAAGAATGCGTTGAAGTCGGTCGCGCGTTTATTATTAACCCTTCGTGGTATCCAAGTAAATTACTCGATGAACGAATCGACGACATTGCCTGGTTTTAATCCATCTCCGGGACGTTTGGGAATGAATGGGAATTGGGGAGCTCCGGGACTAGATTTTGTTTCTGGTGGTCAAAGTGATCAGATTCGATTTACTGCAGCTGAAAATGGATGGTTGTCGAAGAGTACCGTTCAAAATATACCGTTTACCCAATTGCGCCAACAGCGTTTAACGTACTCAACGCAATTGGAGCCGACCAAAGATTTGCGAATTCAGGTGGACGGCAATTACAACAAGGGGGACAATTACCAGGAATTCTTTAGGCCAACGGAGCCAGGGGGACCTTTCAAGAGTCAAAGTCCGGTTCGTTCGGGTAATTATTCAATGTCATTCTTGTCATTCATGACGGCCTTTAAGGATCCGACGGAGGTGTTTGAGCAATTCCGCTCGAACCGTGAGGTATTGATGATGCGATTAAATCGTTCAAAGGTAGCGGAGGGATTGTATAATCGTAATTCACAGGATGTGTTGATTCCTGCGTTCTTTGCGGCATATTCGGGAGTATCCGCGAATGATGTGAAATATTCGCCTTTCTATGATGTGCCATTGCCGAATTGGAAAGTGGATTACAATGGTTTGAATTTATTCCCGGGAATTACGAAGAAATTTAGTTCATTCACGATAACGCACATGTATTCGAGCACCTACAGTGTGGGTAATTTCGTTTCATCGTTGGAATATGGTCAATTAGCCAATGACTTCCAGAATTTGACCTTGAATAGTTTGTTGTATCCATTATCATCCCGTTTTGATCCGGATACCAAAACCTTGATTCCCGTATATGTGATGAGTACGATTTCCTTTACGGAGCGCTTCTCGCCTTTAATTGGTGTCAATGCGATTACGAAAAGCAGGATTTCATTGCGCTTTGAATACAACCAGGATCGTAGTGTGGGTTTGAATTTAGCGAATTCGCAGGTGGCGGAGGTGGCCAATAAGGATTTAACTTTTGCGGTGGGCTTTACGAAAGCGAATATGTTAATTCCATTCAAGATTAATGGACGCTTGGTTAGATTACCAAATGACTTGCGCTTTAATATGAACTTGACGATTCGAGATACACGTACCTTACAACGGAAATTGGATGCAGAGACTGTGGTTACGCAGGGATTTGTCAATTTCCAATTCCGACCTCAATTGACCTATTCTGTGAGCGATAAGTTGTCTGTGACGGCCTATTTCGACAAAATGATGAATAACCCATTGGTTTCCAATTCCTTCTATCGATCTACGGTGGCAGGAGGTTTCCAAATCCGTTATAGTCTAGAATAATTACTAAAAATATTTTGCAATCAAGCCCGATTTTCGTGACCTTTGCAAGCAAAAAAATACGAACTTATGAATTTCCCAGCTGAATTAAAGTACACCAAAGAACACGAATGGATTAAAGTGGAAGGTGATGTAGCGATTGTAGGTATTACCGACTTTGCTCAAGGTGAGTTAGGTGATATTATCTTTGTTGAGGTGGAATCTGTAGGAAAGAGCATTGGACAAGATGATGTGTTTGGAACCGTTGAAGCGGTTAAGACGGTATCCGATTTGTTTTTACCGGTAGCTGGGGAGATTCTTGAATTTAATAGCAACTTAAATAACAGCCCTGAATTAGTTAATTCAGATCCTTATGGAGAGGGTTGGGTCATTAAGATGAAACCAAGTGATTTAGGCGACATTGATCAGTTGATGGATGTAGCGACCTATCAAGCATTTGTTGGACATTGATTTTTAAAACCCTGATTTCAGGGTTTTTTTTTAGATTAAACAGAACATGCGGATTTTAATTAAATCAGTTAAGGTGCAGGATTCTCGATCGGCTCATTATGAGAAGACCGTTGATTTATTGGCTGAGAACGGCCAATGGACTAAAATAGCACCGTCCATTCAATCTGATGCCGACGTAGTTATCGAGGGGAACAATTTATCATGGTCGCCAAGCCTGGTTGACCTGCGCGTTCACAACACCTTACCGGGCGGCGAACATCGGGAGGATTGGACGAGTTTAAGCCAAGCTGCAAAGAAAGGTGGCGTATTGGATATGCTGTTGTTGCCTACGGGAACTCCGGTGCCCCAACAAGCTGATGCGATTGCGTCTATTCAAGCTAAATCGGCTGATGTAGCATTCCATGCTATGGCGCCTTTGAGCATCGACAATAAAGGGGAGAACTTTACCGATTTATTGGATTTGCATCGTGCCGGAGCGAATTGGTTCGGTCATGGAGCGGGTTCCTTACAGACGGTCGATTTAATGGCCAAGAGTTTACAATACTTGCAGACTTTGCCCGTGACGATTGTTAGTCGGCCAGACACCGAGGCCCTCTCGCTATACGGCCAAATCCATGAGGGCCTTCAAAGTACCTTATTGGGTTTAAAAGGAATTCCTGTTTTATCGGAGACCATGAGTATCAAACGTGATTTGGATTTGTTGCGTTATGTTCGCTCGAATGCCTTTGGTTTAGCGAATGATCAATTTAGGTTGCATTTTTCTTGCTTGTCAACTGCAGAGTCGGTTCGTTTAATTCAGGCGGCAAAGCAGGAAGGCTTGCCCGTTTCCGCGGATGTAGCCGTACATCAGTTGATTTATACGGAAGACGCGGTGGCGGATTTTGATACAAATAAGAAGGTATTCCCTCCATTTAGATCAGAATCTGATTTAGTGGCTTTGTGGGAAGGTTTGAAAACGGGAGTAATTGATGCGGTTGTGTCGGATCATCATCCGATTGAATTTGAGGCAAAGGCCTTGGAGTTTGATCACGCGGATTTTGGTACGATAGGATTAGAGACTTTGTTGGTTGCATTTGTGGGAGCTGCTGAAAAACGAGGTTTGAAGCATGCGATTGATTACATCACGCATAAACCAGCGTCTTTATTGGGAGTTTATTTACCTAGTTTAACGGAGGGTTCAGTTGTGAAAGGGATTGTTTACCAACAAGGTATTTCAGCTGTTTATCAGGAAAAGGATATTGTCAGCAGATCGAAAAACGCATGTTTCTTAGGCGAGACTTTTGATGTGGAGATTGTGAGTGTTATCCAGGGAGATCAAATCTTTTACCAGCGTTAACATGAAAGAGATTTTAGGACAATGGCCACGGATTGTGGTGGTGAGTTTGATTTGTGTGGTTTTGATGGCTTTGTATTGTTATGTATTGACGATCAATGACATTATTCCATTGGCAGGTAAGAAGGCGCCTTCATTCGTGATTGTTTTGTTGGCTCAGGTGTATTTAGCAAAATCGTGGGTAGGGGATAAGCGAGGTACTTCGGTCCATTTTCTGAAGTTGTTTTTGTTTCAGTATATTTTCGTCTTTACAACGGCTCTGGTAGGAGCTTTGGCCTTGTATTACTTTTATCAATCTGATTCGGGTTTATTGGTTTTGCAGGATTACATTCGATTGAGTGTGCATGAGTTGGGGCAATACAAGGATGTGATCATCAAACAAGAGGGGAAGGAGTATTATTTTCAGTTGATGCAAGGTATTCAGGGGATTGATGCATTTAGCATTTCTCGGGATGAGTTTTCGCAAAAGATTGCCTTGGCCTTTTTGCCTAATTTGTTAATTTCGTTGTACTACAAACAATAGATTTATGGAAACTGCTTCAACTTCAAAAAGTCTGATTCTCGTAAAATGGGCCATTATCGGTGGCTTGCTAAGCTTTTTATTTTCTGTTATTACCCAATATTCGGGATTGGCGGAGGATTTTTCAGAAACATTGGGATGGGTATCCTTCCTGTTTACGTTCGTATTGAATGTTAGTATACTGTTTCTAGCGTTGAAAGAGGTGCGTGATAGCCAGGAGGGATTTTTAAGTTATGGAGAAGGTTTAGGTAGTGCGACCCTATTGGGTGGAATTTGGGGAATTGTTGCAGGAGGTTTTAACTACATATACATCAATTTTATCGATAATTCGATGATTCAAAAACAAATGGATCTGGCACGTGAACGAATGGAGGATCAAGGATTGTCTTCGAGTCAGATTCAAGATGCTGAAAAGTTGACAAAAATGATGTTAGGTCCTGGCATTCAATTTGTTACGATTGTCATTGTAACTCTTTTCATTCTGTTTATTTTGGGTCTTGTCGTTTCAGGAATCATGAAGCGTGAAAAACCGATGTTCGATTAACATGTTCGCCATCATTCGCAAAGAGTTAAGTAGTTTTCTGAGTTCCTTTTTGGGATTAGGTATCATGACGGCCTTTTATATTCTGATGGGAATTTACCTGTGGTGGCTGGATGGTAATATCTTGGACTATGGTTTTGCTGAAATGCGAGTGTTTTTCGATTTAAGTCCATGGTTCTTTCTGTTTTTTATTCCGGCTTTATCCATGCGTTTATTTGCCGAGGAGTTCGAAATGCGAACCTTTGATCTGCTTCGTTCTTTGCCTATACGCATGAATTCGATTCTATTAGGTAAGTTATTGGCGACATTTTTGTTGGTCTGCATCATCTTGATTCCCACAGCTGTGTTTGTTTATTCGATTAGCCAATTGGGCAGTCCGATGGGTAATTATGATGCCTCCTTGGTGGTCGGTTCTTACGTGGGCTTATTGTTGCTCTGTGCTGTATTTGTTTGTTTGTCGACCTTAGCTTCTGCTTTAGTGGCGAAACAATCCTTGGCTTTTGTGCTGGGTTTGGTATTCAATTTTGCAATTTGGCAAGGTATGCAAGAAATCCAAAGTCTTGAAACTTGGTCGGTTTTTACACATTACCAGCAACTGAGCAAGGGGGTGATTGATGCAGGAAGTGTTTTGTATTTCTTAGGTTTATGCGCCTTGATTACGGGATTGATCCGTTTACGCTTGGATCTCAAATTCGCCTAATTTTTATAATCGGGAATCGCTAATTTCTCCGTACACAAATTAATTTCAGCGGGTTCATTGGAAGCGATTAAAATCAATTTCTGTCTTTGGCTTTCCAGGGCTTGGTAGAACCATTTTTTAGCCTTTTCATCGAGGTTGGATGTCGGTTCATCCAAACAAAGAATCGGACGGTCACTCGCTAGCGCCATTCCCAATTTGACTTTTTGACGCATACCGGAGGAATAATTCTTAATGAATTTGGTTTCGGATGGGTTCAGGTCGATGAAAGCAGTGAATGATTCAAAATCCCAGCGGGGATTTAGGTAATTGAGTTTGACCAAGAAATCGATTAATTCCGGCAAGGTAAATTCTTCGATAAGCTCAGAATAGGGGGCTGCGAAACTAATTTGTTGGTGAATATTTTCGGAGATTCCCTCAAACTCCACGGTTCCTTTATTCGGCAGACTGTATTGCGCCAAGGTTTTTAGTAAAGTTGATTTACCCGCGCCATTGTGACCAATGATCGCGTAGGATTTACCTGATTCGAAGGTGTAGTTCAAATTTTTGAAGACCCATTCCTGGCGGAATTTCTTGTGAATACCTGTGGCAATGATCTTCATGGCTGACTTATCCTTTCATGATTCCACGCTCTGAGTTGCGAATGAAATCAACGATTTCATCACGGTGGGCAGATTTAGGAATATTCGCTTCGATTTGATTGAGCGCTTCTTGGTTGTTTAAGCCTTTCAGGTAGACGTAACGGTAGATTTCTTGAATTTCACCTACTTGTTCGTCATTGAATTCGCGGCGACGAAGTCCTACGGAGTTGATCCCCGCATAGCTTAGTGGCTCACGTCCTGCTTTGGTAAAAGGAGGGACGTCTTTACGTACTAAAGAGCCACCTGAAATCATCACATGGCGACCAATCGATGCGAATTGGTGAATTGCAGATGAACCACCGATGATGGCGAAATCGCCCACGGTAACGTGACCCGCCATTTGAACGGCATTGGCCAAAATACAATTATCGCCGATAATACAATCGTGTGCTACGTGTACATAGGCCATGATAAGACAATTCTTACCCACCACCGTTTTCATTTTATCAGACGTACCGCGATTGATGGTTACACATTCGCGGATGGTCGTGTTGTCTCCAATTTCTGCAGTCGTTACTTCTCCTCCGAATTTGAGGTCTTGCGGAATAGCCGAAATTACAGCACCTGGGAATATGCGTACATTCTTTCCGATACGCGCACCGGGGTAGATGGTTACATTGGATCCGATCCACGTGCCTTCACCAATCTCGACGTCTTCGTGAATGACGCTGAAAGGATCTATCCGAACATTATCGGCGATTATGGCATTGGGATTTATGACGGAAAGAGATTGACTCATGTGTTAATACCTAAGATTTTCTAACTAAACTAGCTGTCATTTCAGCTTCACAAACCACTTGACCCGCTACGTAGGCTTTGCCGATCATCTTGGCGATTCCCCGACGAATAGGAGCGGTCAACTCACATTTAAAGATAACGGTATCTCCTGGAATTACGCTTTTTCTGAAACGGCAATTTTCAATTCCTACGAGATATGGCCAGTAGTTTTCCGGATCAGGGACAGAGCTTAATACTAATATTCCCCCTGTTTGAGCCATCGCTTCCACCTGCATAACGCCAGGCATCACGGGATTATTCGGAAAGTGACCCATGAAATAATTTTCGTTCATCGTCACATTCTTCACACCCACGACGCTATTGTCATCCAAATAAATGATTTTGTCAATCATTTGGAAAGGGTAGCGGTGAGGTAATAACTCATAGATACGCTCATGTGAGCAGATCGGAGGTTGTTTTGGGTCGTAGACAGGGACATTGTTTTTCTCGGTCTCCAACATCAATTTCTTGATTTTCTTGGCCAATTCCACGTTTGAGGCATGCCCAGGGCGTGAGGCTAAGATTTGTGCTTTAATAGGACGTCCTACCAAGGCTAAATCACCCATCACATCTAACAATTTATGGCGAGCCATTTCATTGTTGAAGTGCAGGTTTGTATTGTTTAAAATGCCCACTTCTTTTGAAATGGATACTTTAGGTTTTCCTAATACTTCGGATAAATGGGCTAATTCTGACTCTGAATAATCTTTGTCGGCGATTACAATTGCATTATTCAAATCACCTCCTTTAATCAATCCGGCCTTGTAAAGAGCTTCTAATTCATGCACAAAACAGAAGGTCCGACACATCGAGAAGTCTTTCTCGAATTGTGAAACGTGACTCAAATTGGCGTGTTGGCTGGATAAAAACTTCGAATTATAATCCACCATCACGGCGATTCGGTAGTCGTTTAGCGGTAGAGCTGCTAATTCAATGCCCTTATCTAAATCCTTGAAACGAACTTCTTCGGTTAATTCAAAGAATTTACGATGTGCTTCTTGTTCAACAGGTTCTGCGTCTTTTAAGGCTTCCACAAATTTGATCGACGAACCATCCATGATGGGAGGTTCAGGACCATCGAGTTGAATTAAGATATTGTCGATTTCAAGACCAACTAAAGCCGCTAAAACGTGCTCAACGGTATTGATACGGGCACCATTGTGTTCAATGGTTGTTCCGCGTGAGGTATCTACGACGTAATCCACATCCGCATCCGCAATGGGTTGGCCTGGTAAATCGACGCGTTGAAATTTTATGCCGTGGTTGGCTGCTGCAGGCAAAAAGGTCATGTTGGCCACAACACCTGTATGCAAACCTACACCGGAAAGCGTGACTGATTTTGAAATGGTATGTTGCTTATTATTCATAAGAAGGGTAAGCCTATTTAATTTTATTAATCTTTTCAAACAGCTCCGGCAATTGACGGATCAGCGCTGCGCGCTTTAAATTATCCGAATTGTTGGTCGCTGGAAACCCACCCATCGTTTGACCAGGGGTTTTAATGGATTTGGTGACGCCTGATTGTCCGGTAATGATGGTTTTGGGGGCAATTGTTAAATGTCCCGCAACTCCCACCTGACCGCCAATGAGGCAATTTTCACCAATTTTGGTAGAACCAGAAATACCCGTTTGGGCTGCAATGGCGGTATTCGCGCCAATTTCTACATTATGTGCAATCTGTACTAAATTATCAATCTTAACTCCTTTGCGAATGAACGTGGAACCCATCGTTGCACGGTCAATCGTTGAATTGGCCCCGATGCTCACATCGTCTTCGATGACAACATTGCCCAATTGTGGAATGGCCTTGTAAGTCCCATCCGCTTGGGGCGCATGCCCAAATCCATCCGCACCGATGACGGCATTGGAATGAATCACGACATTGTTACCAATGACCGTGTCATTGTAAATCACGACACCCGGAAATATCGTGCAATTTTCGCCGATTTGTACGTTTTTGCCGATACTCACTTGGTTGTGAATGCTGCTGTTGTTTCCAATGCTGGAATGGGCGTCGATATGGGTAAACCGACCGACAAATAAATCTTTTCCTAAAGCTACGCCTGCTGCGATGTAAGAGGGAGTTTGAATTCCTATTTCCCGAACGGACATCATTTCTTGATATTTTTGTAACAAGATGGTAAAGGCCACATAAGGCTCTTTTACGCGAATGAGGGTCGTTTTGATGGGAGATTTTAAAACCAAATCAGCGGAAACAATAACCGCCGTGGCATTTGTATCGTATAAATAGGATTCGTATTTGGGATTAGACAGGAAGGATATGCTTCCTTGTTTTCCCTCTTCGATTTTATCAAAGCCCGTGATGAATTGAGTTCCGTCGCCTTCTACTGCTCCTTGAATGATGGTCGCTATTTGGTCAACGGTAAACTTCATATAGGGTATTTGGAATTTAATGATTGTTCAATTCACCTTGCAAATATACGCTCTTTGGACAACAAAAATAGTATTTTTTCACAATCTTACTGAGCGCTTGGATCGTTGGGAGGTCGGAAGCCTCTGTTAACT
This sequence comes from Aquirufa sp., assembly GCA_046073805.1. Taxonomy (GTDB): domain Bacteria; phylum Bacteroidota; class Bacteroidia; order Cytophagales; family Spirosomataceae; genus Aquirufa. Next base: position 834 of record JBJTMZ010000054.1, on the reverse strand, counting down.
CGACCACTTGACCTAGTTTATCGACGATCTTAATCGTGTTATCTCCTTGAACATAAGCCGAATTACTCGTGGAGCCTTCAATCACAAAATAGGATAATTCCTCATTATTGATATTTAGCTTACTTTTTATTTCTTCCGAGATTTCCGTCCGTTTGGATTTTGGAAGCGGTTGGCTACCGAGTTTGCAGGTGAACAATTTCCGACTCAAAAAGTGGTTACATAACAATGAAAGAATTTTATCGTCTGAGTCTTTCCAGGTTTTTATCGCAGCCCAAACATCATGGTCATCCAAATCGGTGAAGGCGATTAATAGGTTAGGGTCCTCCGTGAATTCCTCCCAGGTGTATTCTTTCTTTAAGAAAAGCATTAGAGCTTTCGAACAAGTAAGCTTTTTTCCTTGCGCGATTAAATCTTTGGCCCGACGAAGGATTTGGATCAACATGGTTTCCCCAGCGATAGCCGTTTTGTGCAGATATACCTGCCAGTACATCAATCGACGAGCCATGAGGAAGTTTTCAATCGAATAAATCCCTTTTTCCTCCATGACAAGCGTCTCGTCTTGCAGGTCTAGCATACTTAACAGGCGTTCTGAGCCAATAAAACCTTCTCGAACACCGGTGTAAAAAGAGTCGCGGGATAAGTAATCCAGTCGGTCAACGTCCAATTGGCTCGAAATCAACTGATGAAAAAACTTCCGAGGATAGGAATCATCGAACATGGAAATGGCAAGGCTCAAACGACCAGTGAAGTGTTTGTTAAGTTTTTCCATCAGTTGATTTCGAGCCAATTGGACGTTGACCGACTGGATTACTTATCCCGCGAATATTTTTACAC
>JBJTMZ010000053.1:0-4516 GCA_046073805.1 Aquirufa sp. | reverse complement strand
CCATCTAATACACGTAATGAACGGTTTACCTCTACTGTAAAGTCAACGTGACATGGAGTATCAATAATGTTAATGTGGTAATCTTGATCGCGGTATTTCCAACCTACTGTTGTCGCCGCAGAAGTAATCGTGATACCACGTTCCTGCTCTTGCTCCATCCAGTCCATTGTTGCCGCACCATCGTGAACCTCACCAATTTTGTGGGAAACCCCTGCGTAGTACAGGATACGTTCCGTGGTGGTGGTTTTACCCGCATCAATGTGCGCAGCAATACCGATGTTTCTAGTGAATTTTAAATCGCGTGCCATTTTAAAAGGTTAATTATGAAATGATTTTTTAATCCGTTTGCTAATTATCAAATACCTGGACAATGTTTTGTATAGGTACTCGTTTAGGGGTGCAAAATTACTGAAACTTAATTAAATACAAAAATATTTCACTAATGTTTAATGCCTTTTTACAATTGCTTTATCCAAAGCTCTGTTTCGCTTGCGAAGACCCTCTTTTTGAGTCGGAGGAATTTATATGCACCCATTGCCGCATCTCGCTTCCACGTGTCGATTATCGCTCGGATTCCCCTTGGTGGTTGCGCGCCAAGTTTGATGGACAGATTGGATATGAAGAGGTGCAGAGTTTTTTTGTATTTGCGGCAGGAGGTCGAGTTCAGCAGCTCATGCATCAAATCAAATACAAAGGGGAGGAGGAACTTGGTTCTTTCCTCGGTTATTGGGCGGGGCAATCATTGAAAAAATACCATTTTTTTGATGAAGTCGATTGCATCGTGCCGATTCCTTTGCATGCGAGCCGATTGAAAAAAAGGGGGTATAACCAGGCGGAATGTATTGCCGAAGGTTTAGCGCGCGGACTTGGCAAGCCGCTCATGCCCCACGGTCTTCAGAAAGTCAAGTCAACAGATTCATTAATCAACCTAGATCGTTCCCAAAGATTCGATCTCTTAAAGGATTCATTTGAAGTGAGCGCGCGCTTTATTCATGAACATCCACTTATCGTAGACGATACCCTAACGACGGGGTCCACCTTGCTTGCCGCCGGGGAAAAAATAAAGGCTGCTGGCGCCAAAGGAATTTCCTTTTTTTCGCTAGCAGCCTTGAAATAGCTTAATGAGTTTGAATTACTTGTTCGTTCCCGCAGAAATCATCGCACAACGGAATCCAATGGTCGCAGTCGCAGAATCTTCATCTAAGAAACGACGTGTTCCGGGTGCCAACCAATATGCCACGTCGGCCCATGATCCTCCTTTGTAAACACGTACTTTGTTTGTAATTAACGACTGGTTATTCTTGCTGTCATAACGGGATTCCTTATCCTCCTTATCCTTTAAACGAACTGGGTTTAGGTCGTTGAAGTCTTGAAATGATAAAGGACGGTACATATCCTGTACCCACTCATTCACATTTCCTGCCATCTGGTATAAACCAAAATCATTCGGAGCATATTTGTAAATCTCTGCCGTAATAATCGCGCCATCGTTTGATTTACCCGCGATTCCGGCGTAGTCACCCCGACCGCGCTTAAAGTTTGCTAACATCGTTCCACGACCTTTTCCAGACGATTCACGCAACGAAGGGCCATCCCAAGGATAAATACGTTGGTTAACCTGATTCTCATCTTGTTGCTGCGTACCGATCATCGCTTTTGCCGCATATTCCCATTCAGCTTCCGTTGGTAGGCGGTAAGATGGTAAAACACGGCCAGATTCAATATTTAAGCGAGCATTGGCGTTAGTTCTCGGTGCGGCAGCTGTTGTGGCAGCAGCTCCTGAAGCGGCTTTTTTAGGAGCCTTCGTTTTGGCTGTTGGTGCGGCTAAATTATTGTTTACCGCTGCCGTTCTCCAAATGCAATAATCCGTTGCTTGCTTCCAAGATACCCCCACCACAGGATACATACGGAATCCTGGAAAACGTAAATATTGTTCTACATACGGGTCATTAAAGGCTAAATCATTGCGCCAAACGGTCGTGTCTGGTAGAGCTGATTCGTAAAAATCTTGCGTTGAATCCTTTTGGATGGCATGCAAATATTCTAAGTAATGCACATTGGCAATTTCTGTTTCATCCATGTAAAAAGACTGCACAGAGACTGTTCTTTCAATATTATCATGCAATCCCAAAACATCTTCCTCCAAAGATCCCATCGTGAAACGGCCTCCTTCAATGAATACTAAATTAGGGCCTGTTAATTGACCCGTAAATTTTTTATCCACCTGAAATCCATTTTTGGAATTGTAGGCTAAGCCAGTTGTCGTGGAAGTATTTCCAATATTTACGCTATTGGGTTTTGATCCACTTGCAAGTCCTCCTTTTAAGCCACCTGGGCAGGAAGTCAACATAAATAAGCTAGCGCAAAGGCCAAGTACGTTTAATAATTTAGCAATCATCTATATGCTCTTTCGTCAGAATTTGAAAAACAAAGGTATAAAAATCAACTTAATCCTGCTATTCTATCCCAAAATATCCACTAAAATAGTGTTTAATTCTGGAATGGTGCTCACTCGGTCAACTTGTAGAATCATTTTGCCTGATTTTTCGCGTAATTGGCAAAGACCCTTCTTTCCATTAACAAATTGGATTACCTTGATCACGATTTCTTGCGGAATCTCTTGGGAAACGAAGTAGAGCTTTAGAATATTGCTCTTCAAGGTTATTTTTTCCACGCGAAGTAATTGTGCTTTCCACCGACAGCGCACCAATTCAATCATGTCTGTCACTTCGATGGGCATCTTCCCAAAGCGGTCCTCCATTTCTTGGATGAATACCATCAAATTCGCCTCATCATCAATTTCATCCAAGCGCGTGTAAAGTCCTAAGCGCTCCGAAATACTTTGCACATAGTCCTCAGGTATCAAAACACGTAAATCCGTCTCGATTTGGCAATCTACCTTCAAGGACTCAGCAACCTCCGCTAAATCTGTTTCAAATAGCGCCTTGAATTCATTCTCCTTCAATTCCTGTACCGCCTCATCCAAAATCTTGTGATACATATCATAGCCTAAATCATTGATAAAGCCCGATTGCTCTGCACCCAATAAATTACCCGCTCCGCGAATATCCAAATCGCGCATCGCCACTTTGATCCCATCCCCTAAATCCGAGAATTCCTCGAGTGCACTCAAACGCTTTCGTGCGTCACTTGTTAGCATGGATAATGAAGGTGTTACCAAATAACAATAGGCCTTCTTGTTGGACCGACCCACCCGTCCGCGCATTTGGTGAAGATCGGATAAACCAAAGTGATTCGCATTAATGATAAAGATAGTATTGGCATTGGGGATATCCAGTCCCGATTCGATGATATTGGTCGCCACCAAGACATCATAATTCCCTTCGATAAAATCCATCATGATTTTCTCGAGTTTATCTCCCTCCATTTGACCATGCGCCACGCCAATTTTCGCATCAGGTACCAGGCGCAATATCCGATTCGCCGTACTCTCCAATTCATTAATTCGATTATGGACTACGAATACTTGTCCCCCTCTTGCTAATTCTTCCCGAACCCCATCACGAAGCAATTCGTCGGTCATGACCACTAATTTCGTTTCTACCGGTTGTCGATTCGGTGGAGGAGTCGCAATGATCGACAAATCGCGTGCCCCCATGAGCGAGAAATGCAAGGTTCTCGGAATCGGTGTAGCGGTTAAGGTTAACACATCCACATCTACGCGCATTTCCTTTAAGCGATCTTTTACCTTCACTCCAAATTTTTGTTCCTCATCGATGATCATCAAGCCAAGTTTTTTGAAATGAACATCCTTATTGACCAATCGATGGGTACCTATTAATATGTCCGTTTGACCATTTGCCACACGTTCCAATGTCTCTTTAATCTGTTTCGCAGATTTGAATCGATTCACATATTCTACCTTACAAGGAAAAGCGGCCAAACGGTCATGAAATGTTCGGTAATGTTGCATAGCCAAAACGGTCGTCGGTACCAACACCGCAACTTGCTTGGAATCCGCTACGGCCTTAAAAGCCGCTCGAATCGCAATTTCCGTTTTCCCAAATCCCACATCCCCACAAACCAAACGGTCCATCGGATGCGGTTTCTCCATATCCGCCTTCACGTCAATGGTCGCTTTGGCTTGATCTGGTGTATCCTCATATAAGAAAGAAGATTCCAATTCGGCTTGAAGATAAGTATCTGGAGAAAAGGCAAAACCTGGCGCGTTCTTACGTTTGGCGTAGAGGGAAATGAGCTCTTTGGCAATATCCTTTACCTGCTTCTTCACCCGGGATTTCTTATTATCCCAATCAGGCGAACCTAATTTCGACATCGAGGGAGGAGCTCCCTCCTTGCCGGAATATTTCGAAATTTTGTGCAGGGAATGAATCGAAACCGATAAGACATCGTCGTCGCGGTAAATTAAGCGAATGACTTCTTGCTCTCCGTTCGCGGTTTCTACCAAATTTAATCCGGCAAAACGACCAATCCCGTAGTCGATGTGTGTGACAAAATCCCCCACTTGAAGGGAACGTAATTCTTTTAAGGTCAG
>JBJTMZ010000052.1:0-4966 GCA_046073805.1 Aquirufa sp. | reverse complement strand
TCCCCTAGCGTTCCAGGTTCAGGCAACACTGCTTTTAAAAACTCCAAGGGCACAATGTCCATGCCATTGAATTTAATAGGTTGAATCGAAGTCATTCCAACATTCTGTAAAACTTCCAAATGTGTCAAATAAGCTTGACCGAAAGTCATCCAAAAACGCGCACGCTTAATGCTAGGGAAATTCTTCGTTAAAGATTCCAATTCCTCGTGATATAATAGATAGGATTCTTTAGGTCCAATGTTTGGATAATTAATCGGCTTATGAATTGACATCGCATCTATTTCAACCCATTGACCATTTTCCCAATACTTACCTTTCTGCGTAATTTCACGAATATTAATTTCCGGATTAAAATTGGTTGCAAAAGCCTTACCGTGATCACCTGCATTGCAATCGATGATATCCAAGTAATGCATCTCATCAAAATAATGCTTGTTGGCATACGCTGTGTAAACACCCGTCACACCCGGATCAAAACCACAACCTAATAAGGCCATTAAACCTGCTTCCTTAAATCGATCTTGATAAGCCCATTGCCAAGAATATTCAAACTTGGCTTCATCTTTAGGCTCATAATTCGCTGTATCCATGTAATGAACACCTGTCGCTAAACAAGCATCCATAATGGTTAAATCCTGATATGGCAGGGCCACATTGATTACCATAAATGGCTTTTCCTCATTAAATAATTTAACTAAGGCTGGCACATCATCGGCATCCACTTGACGCGTCTGAATGGTTGTTGGCAAACCAATTTTCTTCGCTTCCTCCGCAATGGCATCACATTTTTTCAATGTTCTAGACGCGAGTACAACCTCTGAAAAGAATACAGGATTCATGGCACATTTTTTGGCCACAACATTACCTACTCCCCCTGCTCCAATGATGATAACTTTTTTTCCCATGTGTTTATTAAAAAAGAATGCAAAAATACGTCAAGTCTACGGAGAAATCATCGTTCAATTTGAATTATTTTTATATGGCCGGATAACTTTTTCAAAAGCTTTAAACCAATAATTACTAAATAAATTGTCCTCCCGTACACCTTTACTCGTACTTGCGTGAATAAACAGGACCTGCTTGGGGCCCTCGACTTTTGTAACTAAACCAACATGATTAATGTTTCCAGAACCATTCGTTTTGAAAAACACCCAATCCCCTTTAGCGATCCGATCAATCGAAACTGGAAGTCCAAAAGCTGCTTGCTGAATCGTCACTCTTGGAATAAGGTAATTTTGATCTGAATAAATTCGAAACAGTAAACCTGAACAATCCATTCCTTGTACATCAGCTCCCCCTGGCCGATATGCTACCCCCTGATAGGTCTTTGCCGTTTCCAATAGATTTTCTACTTCCTGATTTGAATACTGAGATGTTTCCTGACCCAAAAACCTCGTATTCAATCTTGAAACGAGTCGGCAAGAATCGAATAACAAGGTCGACATCAAACAAAAAACAAGTAATTTAAACTTCTTCAATTTGCTGAATTTCAATGTAGATTAGAACGGCTTTCACGTTTTTATACCCCAACTGACTTAATTTGTTTTTGTATTTCTCTAATTGAGCCTTGTGCTTATCATCCATCTTCCCGGTTTTAAAGTCAATGATTATCGTCGAATCATTTTTTTGAATAACTCGATCAGGGCGCACAACCTCTCCATCTGGACAAAGAATATCTCGCTCTACAAATAACAATTCACCAGGCTGAAAATAGCTTTGAATCTGAAGATCTTCCAAACAACGATTTAGAAGTGCTTTAGTCTCATCCGTGTGGGATTGCGTAATTTGAGAACTATGAAGTCGGTAAAATTCAATATCCTTAATTTTTGCTAGTAGATGATGAACCGTTTCGCCTAGCTCGCGTTTGGATTGAGCACTCGTATATAAATCTTCTTGATACGTTTGAATCCGAAAATCAACCTGATTTTTGATTTGAGTATTCAAATTTAGAATGATTTCATCTCGCTGTTGTTCTTCCACTTGGTGTCTGACAAAGTTCTCCGACTCTTGTAGAACAAAATAACGACAACTCGAAGATTCTGCTACATACGTAGGAATCGTTTTTTCATACGTGGGATCACTTAAACTGTAGTCATAAACTAATTGACCAAGAGAATCTTGAAAAGACTTTCTTGTCATGGCATGAGCCTTTTCATCGGGCTCTGCCAAAAGAATATGCAAATGTTGCTTTGGACGAGTAAATGCCACATAAAGCATATTTAATGCATCAAGAAACACGGCATCATATTCCGTTTTCTTTTGGCGATTTAACTCCTCAAAATTCGCCAATTCTTTTGGAGTTACCCGCCCATAATAATAATTCAGTGCTAAATCCTCGTTCAATTTCAGTGCATCAATTTCTAACGGTTTTAAATCAAACCAAATTTGTTCCGATTGAGGCTGATGCGTCCAGCTGACGAAAGGACAAATAACGACAGGATACTCCAAACCCTTCGATTTGTGTATACTCGTAATGGTTATGGCATTCCCACCCTCAGGACTTGCGATACTGAATGTGGATTTATTCGAATCATAAAAGGATAAAAAAGCTTCAAAATCGTCTGATTTAAGCAACACAAAATCATTGATTAGATCCAGAAGTTTAAATAAATACTCAATTTCATCACTGTAATGGGTCAAATTAAAGGTTGAAACGATACCATATACCCAAGAAACTAAATGACCTTCGTCTTCATGGAATTCAAACCCTTTTTGTTGAAAATAAACATTCGCTAATTGATAATAATTCTGATTATTCGTTAAATCAATCGAAATGATTTCCCAATCAACAGGCTCATGACATAGATCCGCATACTGAAACACCAGTTCTTTGTATCGAAACGCGTTTCGAGAATCTGTTTTCAAACGCATGTATGCAATAATAAAACCTACCACTTTGGCATAATGCACGAGCAAAGAATCCGAGGAGATTACGGGAATATTCCTTTCTTTCAGTTGGATAGCTAAATATTTCGACTGTTTATTCTTTCGAGTCAAAATTGCGATATCTCGATATTGGAAACCATTCGCTATTTCTTGTTGGATTAATTCGATGGTTCGTTCTAACATCCAAACAGATTCTAATTCCGTATGATTATCGACCAAAGGCTTATTGTAGACTAAAAGATCCACTTTGCCGGAAGCCTTATTAGGACTTACTCTAGGAATTTGCGTCAAATCCTCTCCATAGGTTGGGGTCACTAAAGAAGACCAAGTTTGAATCTTGGGATTAGAGGCAACCCAAGCGAAGAAATCATTGTTAAAATTGACAATTTCTTGAGCACTTCGAAAGTTTGACTCTAAATTCTTCAGTTCACGATTCGACTTCAGGTAGTCAAATCGCTCTAATTCCAAGGGTTTGTCTTGAAGCTTTTCCTCCATGAATGGATGGCTTAAAACTTTAAGAGATGAAATCAACCCCACTTCTCCCCCTCTAAATTTATAGATGGATTGCTTACCATCCCCAACGAGCAAATTTTTCTTTCCTTGCGAAACAGCATTCTCTAACAAAGGCATAAAATTCTGCCATTGCAAAATGGAGGTATCTTGAAATTCATCAATCAGAATATGATTAAAACGATCACCTAATTTCTCATAAATAAAAGGGACAGGATCATTCGCGATAATTTCATAGAGTCGTTTAGAAAACTCTGAGATGGAAACAGCCCCATTGTCGTTTTGATATTGGTACAATTCCTCTGTAATCGTGGCCAACAAAGCTATTTTCTTGATATCTTTTTTTATCAGTTTATACAAGAAATAACGGGATGAATGAGCATCGTAAATTTCAATAAATTGAGAACCGAACCTACCAAGTTGATCGGCAATGCCGGCGACAGCCACCTTAATCGATTCATCCTGACCCTTCGAGGTCCACTGACCACTGCCAACCGAAGATCGCAAATAACTTAACGCATGCTCTTCAAATTCACCAGATTCCACAATTCGATTAAAATAGGATGCTACTGAATTTTTACCATACGCTAGCATATCGCCTGCAATTCCGGCATCCTTGAGCGTATTTAAAAACTGTGTGGCTAAATGAATAAGGTTTAAATTAACCTCATTCATCACAGCCATTAACTGCTTTTCTATGCGCACACAAGCGCTGTTGTGGGTCAAGGCGCAGTCATCGGCGCAAAGCCTGTGGGCTACCGAGCAGGCCTTGCGCTGTGCCGATGTCGATGCCGTGCTGGCCTGGTTGCCGCACACGGGCGCGGGTGCTGCGCGTGCCGAGCAACTGCGCCGCCTGCAATTGGCGGCAGCGGGGCACCGCAAACTGCTGTTTGTCATGCGGCCCGCTTCGGCGCAGGCCGAGGCTTCGCCTGCGGTGCTGCGTCTCCTGGTGGAGGTGCCAGGCAGCGCCGGAGCAGATGCATCCACGGCATTGCCTGATACCTTGAAGGTGCAACTGCTCAAGCGCAAAGTGCCGCCGCTGGAGCAGCCTTTGCAAGTGCGTGCCCGCACCTCGCGCCTTCGTTTGTTGCTGGCTGCTGCACAACACCATGCACTGGATCGCACTGCAACCTTTGCCTGAATCTGCGCCCGAAGCGGATGCTGCGCCTCTGCTGACCGATGTGTGCACGGCGCTGGCGTGGTCGGCCTTGCAGTTCACGCCTGCAGTGGCGCGTGTGCAGGATGCACTGGTGCTGGAAGTCTCGGCCAGCGAGCGCTTGTTCGGCGGGCGCGATGCGCTGTGGCACACCATGCTGTCCGGCTTTCGTGCCATCACGGCGCTGCAATCCGCGCAAGGTTCCACCTCCCTGCTGGCGCTGGGGCGGTTGCGCGCGCAGCAGCTGGATGCCGACATCCACACCTTGCCCCTGCACACCCTGACCGCCGCGACCGCACACTTGCACACCTTGAGCCGTCTGGGGTGCAACAGCTGGGGCCAACTCCGGGCCTTGCCGCGCGGTGGTGTAGCCCGTCGCTTTGGTGCGGAATTGCTCAGTGCGCTGGACCGCGC
>JBJTMZ010000051.1:0-2966 GCA_046073805.1 Aquirufa sp. | reverse complement strand
ATCTGTGACCTTGAATGGCCAAAAAGTGATCGTTGAACAAAACATTCCGGGTGTTACAGGAGGCGCGATGGATAGTGATGAAGGTGAGCCGGGTCCAATTATGTTTCAAGGCGATCATGGTCCGGTGGAATATCGAAATATCGTGCTGACGCCAGCGAAGTAAATGAAAAGGCCCTCCGTAAGAAGGGCCTTTTTATTAGAATGAAACGCCTAATTGAACCGCTAATGCTGCCGAAATTGGCTTGTCAGCTCCTGTTCTCACAGGCAGTGGAATTGCGATGTAATAATTACTGAACTTATTTTTCTTGAAGACCTTCGTGAAAACGGGGGTAATACCATAGCGTCCGCTGGTTTCGAATGCTGCCCGTCCTGCAAAGGTAAATGTGGGCGTAAAACGATATAAAATTCCGGGGTGCAAGGTAAAATTTGTCATTTTGTGCGAACCATTTTCGTTTTTGATGGTTGGATAGGCCTCAAATGAAAAACCGATTTTATTCGTTTTCCAGATGTTGATAGCCACGGGGAAACTGACCGTATAGGAATTATTGAAATTATATGAGGCGTTACCATCACTTAAAGTAACGAGCGCGTGAACGATTCCGGCGTGGCCAGTGATCTTCGGAAATCCCTCTTGAGCTTTGAGCAGGTATGGCGAAGCCAAAACAAATAATAGTAATTTTTTCATAAGCCAATTGATAAAAATATAAAATCTATCATTTTTATAGAGTTTGCAAATCTAGCTTCATTTGCTTTAAATGGAAATTTTTTGTTCTTTTTTCTTCACTCAAGAATTTTTTTTAAAATTTTTATTTGTATTTAATCGGGATGCTTTTTACTTTTGCCAAACAATCTACTAAATCGGTAGAGTTTATAGTATAAAGTAAAATATAATCCGCTGAGTATGAATAAGTTTTTTACGCTCCTATTAATCCTGTCCGTTTCGGCAGCTACGGCCTTTGGCCAACAAGTTAAATCGACCATCAATTCTACCTTAAGTGGTCAGGTCTTGGATGAGAAAACCAAAGAGCCGATTCCCGGTGTTTCTTTGTTTATCAAGGGCACAACGCACGGGGTAATCACCGATGCCGAAGGGCACTTCTATTTTCAGACGGGACAGAAATTTCCCTATACCCTGATCGTTAGTTTTGTGGGATATCAAAAACAAGATTACATCGCGGAAGGAACTCCCGTGACGATTTACTTGAAAGAGGAGGCGAAGGAATTAGAGGAAATCGTGGTGACCTCACGTCGGAGAAAAGAGGCGGTGCAAGATGTTCCTATTCCGATTACGGTTATTGGTGGTTCAAAAGTAGCGGAGACGGGTTCATTTAATGTGAACCGTTTGAAAGAATTCATTCCATCTGTTCAATTATATTCATCGAACCCGCGTAACACGTCTTTAAGTATTCGGGGTTTGGGGACAACATTCGGTTTAACGAATGACGGTATCGATCCAGGTGTAGGTTTTTATGTAGATGGCGTGTATTATGCGCGTCCGGCAGCAACGACGATGGACTTTGTGGATATTGAGCAAGTGGAGGTTCTTCGCGGCCCACAAGGAACCTTGTTTGGTAAAAATACATCAGCGGGTAACTTTAACGTGACAACGAAAAAGGCAAGTTTTACGCCGGGGGCCAACTTTGAATTAAGCTATGGTAATTACGGATATATTCAAGCTAAGGCTTCGGTCACAGGACCTTTATCAAAGACCTTGGCAGCGCGCATTTCGTTTTCGGGAACGCAGCGTGATGGATTATTGTACAATGTAGCGACCCAACAAAAAGTGAATGACTTGAATAACTTAGGTGTTCGCGGTCAGCTATTATTCGCACCTTCAGAGAAAGCTAAATTTACGTTAATTGGTGATTTCACGGAACAAAGACCGAATGGATATGCACAAGTATTTGCGGGTGTCGCTCCGACATTGCGTGCGTCATATCGCCAGTTTGATAATATTATCAAAGATTTAAATTATACTTTACCAAGCCGTAATCCCTTTGATCGTTTAATCGATCACGATACGCCTTGGCGTTCGAATCAGGATTTAGGCGGACTTTCCTTAAATGCTGATATTCAATTAGGGCCAGGAACTTTGACTTCGACAACCGCTTGGCGTTATTGGAATTGGGATCCATCCAATGACCGTGATTTCACAGGTTTACAAGCGTTGAAAACATCAGCTGCAACGTCTTATCACGAGCAATGGTCGCAAGAATTACGTTGGGCAGGAACATTCTCATCTAAATTGAGCGCGGTATTTGGCGCCTTTGTATTTGGCCAAAACCTAAAATCGAATCCCGAACAAACGGAGGAAGGTGGTTCGGCTACCTGGAGATTTAACCAAAGTACGACTTCCGCTTTATGGAAAACACCGGGTCTTTTCGAAGGATATGGAATTAAAACGCGTTCTAATTTGAATACACTATCGGCGGCTGTTTTTGGCCAATTAGACATTGCTTTGACGAACAAAATCAGCTTAATGCCTGGTATTCGCTATAATTATGATGCGAAAGATTTAAGCTATAGCCGCAAGACGTATGGCGGATTGCAAACCACGGATGCAGCGTTAATCGCCTTGAAAAAATTAGTGTATTCGGAACAAGCCTTTGATGCGAATGTCTCGGATCGCAATTTTTCAGGACAAGTAACTTTAGCCTACAAGCAATCGAAAAACTTCAATACGTTCTTAACTTATTCCACAGGTTATAAGCCAGTAGGCTTGAACCTAGGTGGATTACCTAACATCAATGGTCTGCCAGCACTTGATTTAGCGACCATCAAACCAGAAGGAACGAAGCACGTGGAATTAGGGCTTAAAACGCGTCCAAGTGTAAACACTACGTTTAATTTAACGGCTTATAACACGGATATTACAGATTACCAAACACTCGTTCAAACACCAGATCCAGCGGTTAACCGTGGGTATTTAGCGAATGCGGAGGGTGTTCGAGTACGCGGAATCGAAG
>JBJTMZ010000050.1:0-6251 GCA_046073805.1 Aquirufa sp. | reverse complement strand
AGACCCCGGCAGCGTCAACCCACCCCACACTTATGCTTGAAAAATTAATTCATTATTTTGATACAATTCCTAGCGCGCATCGCGCCTTTATTTTAGCAGGTGGAATTGCTTTTTTTTGGTTAATCGAAGGCGGTATCCCTTTGGTCCGTTTTGGCTACAACAAATGGAAACATGCAGGAATCAATCTATTTTTCACCTTGACCACAATCATAATCAATTTTGCCTTTGCCTCTGTCATCGTGAAGGCGAGTGATTGGGCCGTGGAGAATCAATTCGGTTTGTTGCCATGGAGTGGACTTTCGGGCTGGGCGCAACTCATCGTTGGATTATTGCTTTTGGATTTAGTAGGGGCCTATTTCATCCATTGGATCGAACATAAAATTAAAGTACTTTGGAAGTTTCACATGGTTCACCATGCTGATACGATGGTAGATACCACCACAGCAAATCGCCATCACCCTGGCGAGAGCGTTTTTCGTGCCATTTTCACACTTTTGGGCGTTTTGATTTGTGGAGCCCCAATGTGGTTGGTCATGTTATACCAAAGCATCAGTGCCCTCCTTTCGCAATTCAGTCATGCGAATATTCGTCTCCCAAAAAGCTTAGACAAAGCTATGTCTTACATCATTGTATCTCCCGACATGCACAAGATTCATCACCATGTCACGCGGCCACAAACGGATTCCAATTTTGGGAATATTTTCGCGATTTGGGATCGTTTGTTTGGCACTTTTAATGTAACACCCATCGAGCAAATTCAATATGGCTTGGATGTTTTACCTGATGAAACGACGGCTGATATGCGTTTTCAACTGGGTATCCCTTTCAATTCTCAGATCAAAACGGACGAATAATTTAATTCCGTAAAATCCTCAATCTTTGAAAATTCGCAAGTTAAAAGGGTAAAATAGAACTTGTTAGCATATCCGCATGTCCTGATTTTCGAAAATAGGACATGTAAATTTTGCCTAATTGTGCTTTAATTTTACCCCTAAAGCCTTTTTTGAATTTTGGTACACGCGACTGCTAGGCTCGCGACGCGACTTGACTTGTTTTACTATAGTTGATTCGCTTAATTTTGCTTTTTGTGAAATATAACGTTTGCTTCCAATTAGTTCCGTTTTCTAAATTATAATAAAAAATGATTGATCAGTCTACTCAGAGATCCTCTGGGGGTTTAGCACTAATTCGAGTGCTTAAGTCTCATGTTTTTAAATTCTTTCTTTTTTCGCTCGTTTTTGGATTGAACACGACACAATTAGTCGGTCAATGTATCCCCACAGACAAATACGATAAAATCATCAGTTCCTTTCACCAATCGGTGGCACTTAAATCAAATGGTACTTACTCGGTTTGGGGAGATTTGATGTCAAATAGTGGTACTGCTGCCGTGTTATCTCCACAGGACATCAATGTGACCAACTATCCATTATTAACAGGAACGGTTCTTAAGGCTTCATTAGGTAGTAACCGGACTTCTGCGCAAGGTGTCGTTTTAACCACAACGGGTTTATTCGCTTGGGGAACTTCCGGTACAATTTTAGAAACTTCTTTAACGGGGAGTAACGATGCTTTTCACCACATTGTAACTCCAACAGGTGGGGATGGAACGACAGGTTTGCCTGTGGGTGTAACGCCTGCGAACGTAAAAATGTTGTTTACAACTTACCAAACACTTGCCATTGTAACTTCAGCAGGGGATGTTTGGGTTTTGACGCAGGCTGCCTTGCAATTAACGGGTACTGGCTTAACTGGAACTCCTACTACTGCACAGAAAAAGACCTGGTACAAGGTTCAAACTAGTTCTGGAGTTAATCTTACAAATGTAGATGCCATTCGAGGCCAAGTCGCTGATGGCACACACAATGCCTTGATGGCAGTGACTACTTCTGGGGCAATCTATACCTGGGGTGCAAGCACATTTTTAGGAAATGCAACTGCTGTTGCTTCCAAAACATATGCGACGGCAATGACATTGCCAACTGGCGTATTAGCTTCTGATGTCAAAATGATAGGCGTTGGCGGTGGTAATAACACCACAACCGCTACAAACAATACCTATTACTTGTTATCTAATCAGGGCTATTTATATGCCATGGGTGAGAACAACAATAAGCAAGTGGGTGATTATACCACAACTGTTCGTACTTCCTGGGTGAATGTTAAGCAAAGTGCTTCTACGAATATGTCGAATATCTCAACATTCTCCGTACAAGAACATGATGCAGCCTATTCTGCAGCTGCAGCTGTGACAGTTTCCGGAGATCTTTACACCTGGGGAGAAAACCAACGTAATATGTTGGGCCAACCTAACTCAGCAATAAATTATGACCCAGCAATACCTTCCACTTTCAACCAAGGAGCGGATAAAGCACTATTTGCTGAAATTGGAGGTCATACCTTGGTTTACCTAAAGCAAGGTTCTACGCAGTTTTGCTATGTGGGCCATAAAATCAATGGTAGTATGGGTGACGGTACTTCAACTGCCTCTGACGTAGTTGCCTTTGACTGTAGTAATACGCCATCCCTTTATATTTGTGGCTCTGTTCCTGTGGTTGCAAGTCCAATCACTTCGTTGATTACTGCGAGTCTAACAACCATCAATGCAGATGGAACTTCTACATCTACACTTACAATTCAACTAAAGGATGCCCTTGGTAACAACCTTACTACCACAGGTGGTACAGTTAGCGTAGCGACCTCGGCAGGTACTTTAGGGACCGTGGTCGATAATAATAACGGTACTTACACGGTGATTTTGACAAGTTCTAATACGGCTACGACCGCGAATATTACGTATTTACTAAACGGAACAACTGGAACGAATACGGCTTCAGTTGCTTTTGTGTCTGGGGCAACTTCCCCGCCTACAGGATCTGCCAACCAGTCCTTTTGTGTAACAAATGCTCCTACGTTAGCAACTATTTCTGTAACGGGGACAGCGATACAATGGTATGCTGCCTCTTCAGGAGGAAGCCCGCTTGCTTCTAACACGGTCTTGGTGGATGGTACTACTTACTATGCAACACAGACAGTTGGAGGCGTTGAAAGTGCTAGTAGATTAGCTGTAACTATCACAGTATCTCCTGCAATAACTTTGGTATTAAACCCAAGTTCTCCTTCATTAACACTAGGTCAATCTGTTACGTTGAACGCGAGTGGAGCATCATCGTATAGCTGGTCTCCAAGTACCGATTTATCTGCTACAGTAGGTGCTTCAGTTATTTCTACACCAAGTTCAACAATAACCTATACCGTAACAGGTACTTCAGGTGCTTGTTCTGCAACGGCCAACGTAACCGTTTCGTTAAGTGGTGGAGACTCCGACGGAGACGGAGTAAGTGATGCTCAAGAATTATTAGACGGCACGGATCCCAACGACGGCTGTAGTTATTTAGCTGCGAGCCAAGTGTTTGCCAATACATCTTCGACATGGCGCAATGCGGATTGCGACGGAGATGGTACTGCGAATGGTACGGATCCAGAGCCTTTGAATTTCTGCGTAGGCGGTTCAGGTCAAGTACCTGCCAACGGAACGGCTGCCTATGATGTTTTCCGCTACCAAGATTGCGATAACGACGGCATCTTAAACGGTCTAGAATGTACAACGGGTGTTACTTGCCCTGATTTTGATAACGATGGTATTCCAAATTACTTGGATACAGATTCGGACAACGATGGTATTGGTGATATCACGGAAGGGAACATCGATACAGATGGAGATGGCAGTGCCAACTACATTGATTTAGATTCAGACAACGATGGTATTTTGGATAGCCGTGAAACGACACAAGATCGCGACGGAGATGGTACGCCTAACTATTT
Source organism: Aquirufa sp. (assembly GCA_046073805.1). Taxonomy (GTDB): domain Bacteria; phylum Bacteroidota; class Bacteroidia; order Cytophagales; family Spirosomataceae; genus Aquirufa. Next base: position 2,426 of record JBJTMZ010000050.1, on the reverse strand, counting down.
GGATTTAGATTCAGATGGCGACGGTATCTTAGATACGGTTGAAGCAACAGCGTTATACCGCAACGGAGAAGATAGCAACGGCGATGGCGTTTGCGATCGTTCGGGAGTTACGAGTGATGCGAATTACAATGGTATTCCAGACCAACTAGAGCCTGCTTACGGCGGACGTATGTTGGAGGTTCCTGATACCGACAAAGATGGTACACCAGATTTCTTGGATTTAGAATCGGATGGTGATGGCATTTTAGATAGCATTGAATTAACTGGCGACATGGATGGCGACCAACACCCGAACTACCGCGATGGCGATAGCGACGGAGACGGCGTATCTGATGCCTATGAGAAATTCGGTGATATGGATGGCGATGGCAAACCTAACTTCTTGGATTTAGATTCAGACGGTGATGGATTGAGCGATCAATATGAAGGCTTGAACTTATGTAGCAATTGTGGTCGGGTAGACAATAACGACGACGGATACGATGACCGCGCGCAACAAGATTCAAAATACCCTGCTGTAGATACAGATAAGGACGGAGCTCCAGACTTCTTGGATTTAGATTCTGACAATGACGGTATCCCAGATGCAGTAGAAGCTGGCAACGATCCTAAAAATCCAGTAGATACAGATAAAGACGGAACACCTGATTTTAGAGATTTAGATTCAGATAACGATGGCATCCCAGATGCAATCGAAGCAGGTAAAGATCCTTCCGTTCCTGTAGACACGGACAAAGATGGTACGCCAGACTTTAGAGATTTAGATTCAGATAACGACGGCATCATCGATGCAATCGAAGCTGGAATTGATCCAACCAAACCTTTGGATACCGATGGCGATGGCATCTACGACTTCCGTGAAACCGACAGTGATAATGATGGTATCTCAGATAAAATCGAAGCGGGTGCAGACCCAAGCAAGCCGGTAGATACCGACAAGGATGGTTTACCAGATTACCGCGATATCGATTCAGATAACGATGGTATCTCGGATAACATTGAGAAAGGCCCAGCAGCGACGCCGGTAGATACGGATGGCGACGGAACACCAGATTACCGCGATTTAGATTCGGATAATGATGGTATTTCAGATAACATCGAGAAGGGACCTACTGCAACACCGGTAGATACGGATGGCGATGGCACGGCCGACTTTAGAGATTTGGATTCGGATAACGATGGTATCTTGGATAACACGGAGAAAGGCCCAACAGCGACACCGGTAGATACGGATGGAGATGGCACGGCCGACTTTAGAGATTTGGATTCGGACAACGATGGTATCTCAGATAACATTGAGAAAGGCCCTACAGCCAATCCTGTAGATACGGATGGCGATGGCTTACCAGATTACCGTGATTTAGATTCAGATAATGATACGCTTTCGGATAACATTGAAAAAGGCCCAACCTCAACTCCGGTAGATACGGATAAAGATGGCAATGCTGACTTTAGAGACTTGGATTCAGATAATGATGGTATTTCGGATAAAGTAGAGGCGGGTCCAGATCCGAAGAATCCATTGGATACGGATAAGGATTTAATCTATGACTTTAGAGATATCGATTCGGATAACGATGGTATTTTGGATAAGGATGAGGACAATGTCAATATTGCAGGTTTAGCGGATTGCGACCACGATGGTATTCCAAACCGATTGGATCCGGACAAATGTCCTAGCTTCATGCCACAAGGTATTTCACCGAATGGCGATGGCAAGAACGACACGTTCATCATCCCGGGCATCTTGAATGCACAACCGAATACGGTAACGATCTTTAACCGTTGGGGTAATATTGTTTATGAGAAAGACAACTACCAAAACGATTGGCATGGCCAAACAGATCGTGCCTTTGATTTGCTAGCGAGCGATGGCTTGCTACCTGATGGAACCTATTACTATGTAGTGGACTACAAGGGCAACAAATCAAACGTGAAGTCATTCATCTACGTAAACCGATTGGATAAATAATCGGGTCAACTAATAGAACAAGCAATAGCATGAAAGCAACTATAAATATTAATCAGAGAGTAGATCAATTTAAGTGGACCAAGGGTCTTTTGACCCTTGTTTCCCTTGTGTTGATGTTAGGAGCTCAAACAAGTTTTGGTCAGGTTGAGTCGATGTATTCTTCTTACCGCCTGAACCCACAGATTTTATCACCTACCCATGTAGGCAGTGATTCAGTGAGTGATATTACGGTGATCAACCGCCAGCAATGGGTGGGAGTTGAAGGTGCTCCGGTGACCTATGCCATTTCGGGCGACTTTAAATTCAAGCAACAAAGTGGTATCGGTTTTAATGCGATGTATGACCAAGCAGGTCCTGTGAAAGTAACTGCGATCAGTGGAGATTACGCATATCACATCAAGCTAAGCGAGCAATGGCGTTTTTCCGGCGGTATCCGTGCAGGATTCTCGAACTT
>JBJTMZ010000049.1:0-7021 GCA_046073805.1 Aquirufa sp. | reverse complement strand
ACCGATCACCAACTCACGTTGGCCACGACCTACGGGAATCATCGCATCAATTGCCTTGATACCTGATTGCAAAGGTTCTGTTACCGGTTGACGGAAAATAACTCCCGGAGCTTTACGCTCCAATGGCATTTCGTATAAAGTACCAGCAATTGGACCATTGCCATCAATTGGCTCACCTAATGTGTTCACCACACGTCCTAAGATACCATCACCTACTTTAACCGAGGCTATTAAATTGGTACGCTTAACGGTATCACCTTCTTTGATTTGGCTAGAGTCACCTAAGAGTACAGCTCCTACATTGTCTTCCTCCAAGTTCAATGCCAAGGCTTTTAAACCGTTTTCGAAAACGATCAACTCACCTGCTTGTACATTGGATAATCCATAAATACGAGCCACACCATCACCCACTTGGAGTACAGTGCCTATTTCTTCTAATTCTGCTTGAGTTTTCGCTTGTGAGAGTTGTTCTCTCAAAATTGCTGAAACCTCATCTGGTCTTACTGATGCCATACTAAAGTTTTATGAAGAGTTTAATTTTATACTAGATAATTTCGGGTGCAAAATTAGTCATGAAATTTGAATATTCCCATAACTTTATCAAAAAATGACCTTAATCATAAGACTTTTTTTAGATTCTTAGTTGATGGTATAATTTCACTCTGTTAAATGCCGTTAAAATTGTTGAGTGAGCCGACATTTTCGTGTATCTTCGAAACTTTATTAGTTTTAAAACGACAATTATGCAATTGACTTTCTTTCGTGCTGCGCTCTTAGCCAGTCTATCATTTATGTCTTTGGTGACTTTCGCTCAAACAAATTCAAAGGCTAAGCCAAAAACCAAACCCAAGTTGACTATTTCGGTTACGAAAGTCCCTGTCAAGGAATTTAATTCAACGATTGACTCCGTTTCTTATGCGGTAGGTGTATTGGTTGCCCAAAATTTCAAATCGCAAAAGGTTACCCTCAATCCAGAAATGGTTGCCAAAGGATTCGCATCTGTGACTTCAGGAGGAACTTTGTTGATCAATGAGCAAGAATGCCAAAGCGTCATGAATAATTTCATGATGAAAAACCAACAAGCTCAAATGGCTGAGCAAGCCAAGCAATATGAACCGAATCGAATTGCTGGAGAAAAGTTCTTAGCAGACAATAAAAAGAAAGATTCCGTGATTACGACCGCTTCCGGATTACAATACAAGGTAATTAAAATGGGTGACGGTCCTAAGCCAACGGCTGCTGATAAAGTTAAAACGCACTACCATGGAACACTCATCGATGGCACGGTGTTTGATTCATCGGTACAGCGGGGCGAACCTGTTTCATTTCCGGTTTCAGGTGTCATTCCTGGTTGGGTTGAGGCACTTCAATTAATGCCTGTAGGTTCGAAATTTAAATTATTTATCCCTCAAGATTTAGCGTACGGAGTTCGTGGGGGTGGTCAAACAATCAAGCCCTACTCGGCGTTGATTTTTGAAGTCGAATTATTAGCTATCGAAAAAGAATAACTATGAAAAGGATACTTCCGATTTTGATTCCACTTTCCTTATTGGTCGTTGTGTTTCTCCATGGAAAAACGCAGGGTAATCTGGAGGTGGCGAAATATCAGCAAGGTGAATTGCAGCCGACCGATACGCAGAAAAAGGTTGAGCGTTTGGTTTTTGGTATTTTAAGCAACTACCATTATCGGAAAGTACCCGTAAATGACTCTCTTTCCTCCAAAATTTTTGATGCCTATTTAAAAGATTTAGATCCCAACAAGGTTTATTTTTTAGCCTCGGATATTGAGGAGCTTGAAAAATACCGATTCACGATCGATGAGCAATTAAATTTAGGGGATTTGACGTCGGCATTCCAGATTTATAATTTATATCAAAAACGCTTGATGGAACGCTTTGCGTACGTAGAGAAAATCATCAAGCAGCCCATGGATTTCAGTATAGATGAGAGTTACCAGCCCGACCGCGAGAAAGCACCTTGGGCTAAATCGACGGCAGATTTGGATGATTATTGGCGCAAAGACGTGAAACGTCAATTGTTGGACTGGAAGATCGGGGGTAAAGCAGATACGACCGCAACGCGTGAGCTAAGTGATCGTTACAAGCGTTCCGCGAAATACATGGCTCGTACCCGTGCAGAAGATGTTTTTCAATTGTTCATGAATGCCTACACGGAAAGCATCGATCCACATACCTCATACATGATTCCAAAAACTGCGCAGGAATTCAACAAGGACATGGCGCAAAGTTTTGAGGGGATTGGCGCGACGCTTCGTTTGGAAGGTGATTATGTGACGATTCAAGATTTGGTTCCCGGCGGACCAGCCTTCCGTTCTAAACAAATTAATCCGAAAGATCGCATTGTAGGTGTAGCTCAAGGCGATGATGGAGCTTTTGTCGATGTAATCGGTTGGTTTACCGATGATGCTGTTAAGTTGATTCGCGGCCCGAAAGGCACCGTGGTTCGATTAAAGATTTTAGCCGGTTCGGGGGTGACGGGTTCGCCGACAACGGAAGTGCGCATCGTTCGGGAGAAAATCAAATTGGAAGAGCAAACAGCTAAAAAAGAAGTTTTGCAATTCAAGCAGGGTACGAATACATATAAGCTTGGTCTAATCACGATTCCAATGTTCTACCGCGATTTCGAGGGAGCTCGCAAACGTGAGGCCGATTTCAAATCAACCTCGGCGGATGTTCGTAAATTCTTAAATGAATTTAAACAAGAAGGAATTGATGGTTTAGTTATCGACCTTCGCAATAATGGTGGTGGATCTTTAGTTGAGGCGGTGGAATTAACCGGCTTATTTATTCCTAAAGGTCCTGTGGTTCAGCGTAAGCAATCAGATGGAAAGATTTCACAGGAAGTTGACCGTGACCCAACGCAAACCTACGATGGACCGATGGCCATCATGATTAATCGATTCTCGGCTTCCGCATCCGAAATTTTTGCGGCAGCGATCCAAGATTACAAACGCGGTATTATCGTCGGAGAACAGTCTTACGGAAAAGGAACGGTGCAATCTGTCATTGATTTGGATAACTACATGAATGAAAAGGATCCAGCGGGTCAATTAAAAATCACCTTGGAGAAATTCTATCGAGTAAATGGTTCATCGACGCAACATAAAGGCGTAAGTCCTGATTTTGCGCTTCCATCTGCCTTTTCAGCGGAAGAGTATGGGGAGAGTTCTCAGCCATCGGCTTTGCCATGGGATATGATTCCGACGACTTCATTTACCCCAACGAACAATATTGTGGGGCCCACGATGAATCAATTAAAGTTGTCGTTTCAGACACGTTTAAAGACGAAGCCGGATTTGATCAAATTGAAGCAGGATTTTGAGCGTTGGAAAAAGATTAAGGAGCAAAATTCCATTTCCTTGAATATGGAGAAGCGGAAGAAGGAGCTAGACGAGCAAAAGAAAAAGCCGGATGAATCACAAGCAGTGATGGATGCATTAGGTGCCACGGATGAAACGGATGCGGATAAAGCTAAAAAAGAAAAATCGGCTGATAAGCATGCAAAAGATGCCTATCTAAAAGAAACCCAACAGATATTATCGGATTGGATTTCCGTCGTTGCTCATAAAATTGCAAAAGTTCAATGATTGATTTATCCCAAATTCTCAATGATGCCAAACCGCTCGTTCGCGAGACAGGTCAGTGGATACAATCCATGGTCAATACCATCGGGGAATCAGATATTCAATACAAGGGGACCAATGACCTCGTTTCGTTTGTTGACCAAAATGCAGAATCGCGTTTAAAGGAAGGTCTTTCTCGTATTTTTCCGGAAGCCGGTTTTGTGGCGGAAGAAAGTGCCTCGGACTACAGTGAGGTGGGAGATGGCTACTATTGGGTAATTGATCCCTTGGATGGTACCACCAATTTCTTGCATCGTTTACCAATTTATGCCGTTTCTGTCGGATTAATTTACAAGAAACAAGCTATTCTTGGCTTGATTTATGAGCCTAATCGGGATGAGTTATTTTGTGCAGCCAAAGGACTGGGGGCTTATTTGAATGAGAATCGGATACAAGTTTCCCAACAAGCCTCGATGAGTAAGAGTTTATTGGCCACGGGTTTTCCCTATTATGATTTTTCTTATCAAGACCGATATTTGGCTTTATTGAAGGAATTAATGCGGACTTCCCATGGCTTACGTCGAATGGGTGCTGCGGCGATTGACTTGGCCTATACTGCCTGTGGTCGTTTTGAAGGATTTTTTGAAGCGAATTTGAAGCCTTGGGACGTTGCAGCTGGAAAGATTATCATTGAAGAAGCCGGCGGCCGCGTAACTAATTTCAAGGGTGGAGCAGATGTCATCTTTGAAGGAGAAATTATCGGGGCGGGTCCAATTTTTGATGAATTTTTAGGAACTTTACAAGCCCAATGGTTTGTTGACTAGACATGGAACAGATAATCATCTTTTTGGTATTTGCTGCTGCGATCTTTTATCTGGGTCGTTTAGTTTATCGTCAATTCTGGGGTAGTACAGCCGGTCAATGCGCCAAGGGCTGCGGTACCTGTGCGGCAAGTTCACTCGATAAAATCGAATGCATTGAAAGATAAGGAAAGCGGAAAAATCATTGATTTGCAGATAATTCGACGGATTTATGGCTTCATTAAGCCTTATCAAATTCGCTTTTGGTTTCTCGTTTTTCTGATCCTGTGTATGGCGAGTGTCTCGCCGATCATCCCACTTTTAATTCGATATACCCTCGATCACTATGTGAATATCGATCAGGTACAGGATTTGCTTCGCATGTTCTTTGTGATGATCGTTGTCTTATTGGCCCAGACAGGTTTGCAATTTTCGACGAGTTATTTAGCCGGGTATTTAGGGCAAACCGTTATTCGAGATATTCGTGTTCAGCTGTATGCGAAGATTGTGGATTTGAAATTAGCTTTTTTCGATGCGACACCGATTGGTCGCTTAGTGACTCGAACAGTTTCTGATATTGAAACCTTGAACGATGTCTTCTCAGAAGGTTTGGCGTCTATTGCGGGTGATTTATTGCAGTTGGTATTGATTATCGGGGTGATGTTTTACACCGACTGGCGATTAAGTTTGGTCATTATTGCGACTGTCCCTTTTATGGTATTTTCTACTTATGTGTTCAAGGAATTTATCAAGAAGTCGTTCAATGAAGTTCGTATTGCAGTGGCCAATTTGAATTCATTCGTGCAAGAGCATATCTCGGGGATGATGATTGTTCAATTGTTTCATGCCGAAAAGCGTGAATTAGCGAAGTTTAATCAGATTAATCAAGAACATCGTGACGCCAATATTCGGGGTATTCTGGCCTATTCGGTTTATTTTCCGGTGGCAGATGTTATCTCAGCGGTGGCATCGGGTTTGGTGGTTTGGATGGCCTCGACTTACATTTTGAAAGAAGAAATTACCGTGGGGACCTTGACGGCTTTTGTGATGTTTATTAATTTATTCTTTCGTCCCATTCGTATGTTGGCCGATCGTTTTAATACGCTACAAATGGGTATCGTTTCCACAGAGCGAATTTTGACTTTACTGGATTCTACGGATTACATTCAAAATAATGGTACGCAACTGGCGGATGAACTTAAAGGAGACATTGAATTTGATCAAGTAAGCTTTGCTTATAACGAGCCGGAATGGGTCGTTAAGAAGGTTAAATTTAGCGTTTCGGCTGGTAAAACCTTAGCGATAGTAGGCGCGACAGGTGCCGGAAAATCGTCCATCATTGGATTGTTAGGCCGAATGTATGATTGCCAAAAAGGGGAGATTCGTATTGATGGAATTCCCTTGCCTGATTATGAGATTCATAGCTTACGTAAACATATCGGAGTGGTATTGCAGGATGTCTTTCTATTCAGTGCATCCATTGCCTATAACATTCATTTAGGGGATGAATCCATTTCTCAAGCTAAAATCGAGGAGGCGGCCAAAGCAGTGGGGGTGCACGATTTTATTATGTCTTTGCCAGGAGGGTATGAATATGAAGTCATGGAGCGTGGTGCTACGTTGAGCGTGGGCCAAAGGCAATTGATTTCATTTGTTCGTGCTATGGTGCATGATCCCAAAATTATTATTTTGGATGAGGCAACGTCATCGGTCGACTCGGAATCGGAAGCCATGATACAGCAGGCCATTGCAACTTTAATGAAGGGTAGGACGGCGGTAGTCATTGCGCACCGATTATCTACGATTCGAAATGCACATCAGATTTTAGTGATGGATAAAGGAGAAATAAAGGAACGAGGCACGCATGGGGCCTTGTTGAAGAAGGATGGCTTGTATGCTCAGTTGTATCATTTACAATTTAGTCGCAATTAATCCGTATATTTGAAGCTTATGAAATTGAAAAGTTATATTCTGATTGGATTTGTTGTATTGCTGGGCTTGAGTTCATGCGGTAAGTTTGAGAAGTTTCGCAAGAGTGCGAGTTTGCCTGTAAAGTACAAGGCTGCGGTTGACTATTACAAAAAGAAGGATTTTGACAAAGCAAGTATCTTGTTTGATGAGATTCTACCTTTGATGAAAGGGGATTCGACGCAAGAGATGGCAACCTATTACCAAGCGTATTGTGATTTCAACTTAGGAAATTACACGGTTGCAAATGCTCATTTCAAGAAGTTTTACGAGGTTTTTTCTCGCAGTGAATATGCGGAAGAGGCCATCTATATGTCTGCTTTTTCACTTTACAAAGATTCTCCCAATTTCAATTTGGATCAAACAGGAACATTGTCTGCGATCAATGAACTTCAAAGCTATTTGAATAATTATCCAGACACAAAATTCAAGGATGAATGTTCGAATATGATCAAAGAATTGCGTCGTAAATTGGAGCGAAAAGCCTTTGAAAAGGCCAAACTATACCATAAGACGTCCCCATTCAATATAGCATCATTGAAGTCCTCTGTTATTGAAATTACTAATTTTCAGCGCGACTTTCCTGATTCGGATTATAACGAAGAGATGGCCTATTTAAAGGTTTTGGCACAATTTGATTTGGCCAATAGTACAATCGAATCGAAGCAAA
>JBJTMZ010000048.1:0-10234 GCA_046073805.1 Aquirufa sp. | reverse complement strand
CGATCACGAACTGCTTTCTCGGCAGCTACGAAATCCTCTGAATCTGTCGACATCGCCGGGGTACGAATCTCGGATGCCAAGTAATTTCCAATGGTGTATGGAATGACGAAGTATCCATCAGCTAAACCTTGCATCAAGGCTGACGCTCCTAAGCGGTTAGCTCCGTGATCCGAGAAGTTGGCCTCACCTAATGCATATAATCCAGGAACTGTCGTCATCAAATTGTAATCTACCCAAAGTCCACCCATCGTGTAGTGAACCGCTGGATAGATACGCATAGGTACCTCATACGGATCTTCACCGGTGATTTGCTTGTACATATCGAACAAGTTGCCGTATTTCTCCTTCACAACGGCCTTACCCATGGCTTGAATTTCTTCATCCGATGGATTGTGCATGTTGTTTTTATTCGCTTCTGCCTTACCGTAACGGATAATCGCTGCAGCGTAATCCAAGTAAACGGCCATCTTAGAAGCTCCTACACCGTAACCCGCATCACAACGCTCTTTCGCAGCACGTGATGCAATATCACGCGGTACTAAGTTACCAAATGCAGGATAACGACGCTCTAAGTAGTAATCTCTTTCATCCTCAGGAATCTCGTTCGCCTTGCGGGTATCGTTTTGTTTCTTGGGTACCCAAATACGTCCGTCATTACGTAATGACTCGGACATCAAGGTTAACTTGGATTGGTGATCACCCGAAACCGGAATACAGGTTGGGTGAATTTGTGTGTAACATGGGTTCGCAAAGAAGGCACCTTTTTTGTGCGCTTTCCAAGCCGCTGTTACGTTGGATCCCATGGCATTGGTCGACAAGTAGAATACGTTACCGTATCCACCCGTACACAACAATACCGCATGTCCGAAGTGACGCTCCAAGGCTCCCGTAACTGAATCACGAGCAATAATACCGCGCGCTTTTCCGTCGATGGTTACCACGTCCAACATCTCATGACGGGTATATAATTTCACGTTACCCATTCCCACTTGACGTTGCAAGGCAGAATAAGCACCTAATAATAATTGCTGACCTGTTTGACCGGCTGCGTAAAACGTACGTTGTACTTGCGTTCCACCAAATGAACGGTTTGAAAGCAATCCGCCGTATTCACGAGCGAAAGGTACTCCTTGTGCTACGCATTGGTCGATGATGTTTCCTGATACCTCAGCTAAACGGTGAACGTTTGCCTCACGCGCACGGTAGTCACCACCTTTGATCGTATCGTAGAACAAACGGTAAACGGAGTCACCGTCGTTTTGGTAGTTTTTTGCTGCGTTGATACCCCCTTGTGCGGCAATTGAGTGCGCACGACGTGGAGAATCTTGGAAGCAGAATACTTTGACTTTATATCCTAATTCAGCTAACGAGGCTGCTGCAGAGGCACCAGCCAAACCCGAACCTACCACCACAATTTCCAAAGAACGCTTGTTGGCAGGATTCACTAAGGGCACGCTCGAGCGGTACTTGGTCCATTTTTCAGCCAGCGAACCTTCTGGTATTTTAGCATCTAATTTTGTCATAATCGTATCAGCTGAGGAATTATTGAATCAATTTAAAATAGAAAGCAATGGGCATGGCTGCAAAAGCCGCTGCGATAACAATTGAGTAAATCGCACCGATTGCTTTGATGGTTGGCGTGTATTTTGGGTGGTTCCAGCCAATTGTTTGGAAAGCACTTTGGAAACCGTGTAATAAGTGATATCCCAATGAGATACATCCCAACACATAAATTATCACCACAATAGGGCTTTCAAATACCACTTGCATTTCGTTGTACAAGGTATGTGTCTCGGTCAAGTTGTTTGTCAAACGAGAGAAGTACCAGAAATGCTTCAAGTGAATAATTAAGAATAACAATAATAAGGTCCCCAATAGACCCATTGAACGAGAGTACCACTTGCTATTCGCTGCACCATCGACAACGGCATATGCAACCGGACGTTTTTTCTTGTTTTCGAACCACAAACGTAGGCCATCAAAAATATGCAACAACAATCCGCCAAACAAAACGATTTCCATCGTACGAATAATCGGGTTGTGTGCCATAAACTCAGCACCTTCATTGAAAGCAACACCACCATCATTCAAGAAGATCGTTGCATTCAAACCACAGTGAACAATAAGGAAGCTAATCAAAAATAGGCCTGTAATTGCCATGAGAAGCTTTTTTCCAAGGGATGAATTAAGAGATTTTGCTAGCCAAGCCATAAATTAGGTTATTAGATTTAGGTAAAAACATTCAGAGCGAATTAATCAGATTAACTGTGCTACTGAATTTTAGCCTTCAAAACTACAATCCAATCGCTTGTCAATCAAATTAATCACGTAAAAAATCTGTTTTTTTTACGATTTTAATTTTGCCTTAGTAACTTGCTGACTATCTCGATTGTTTTATGCGGAAATATATTTTTCTTGTCTTTTTGATGCTATTTTCGGTGGTTTCCGTTTGGGCCACACACTTAAAAGGTGGGGAGATTACGGTAAGACGTATTTCGGATAAAACACTTACCTACGAATTTACTCTAACTACCTACACGGAGAACAATCGTGCCAACCAAGATCAGGAGGAAGTGAATTTTTGTTTTGGGGATGGTTCGGCTATCATTAAAGCCAAGAGATGCTGTGGAACACCCGTGGATATCGGGAATGGAACGATGAAAAATCTCTACAAAGTTGAATATACGTATCCAGCTCCAGCTTTATTTTACAAGGTCTCGGTTGCCATTCCCAATCGGAATGATGGGGTGAGAAATATAACGCGTTCTGTGGAAGTGCCGTTTTATGTGGAAACGATTTTTTCAATCAATTCAGGTCTTGGTCAAAACTCAACGCCACTTTTACTCAACCCTGCCGTTGACCTAACTGCGGTAGTCGGTCAGGTATTTATCCATAATCCCAATGCGGTAGATGCGGAAGGGGATAGTTTGGCGTATCGTTTATCGGTTTCGCGTACGGGTGATTCCGAGACTTGTAATCCGACGAGTCGGGGCATGACCGCACCCAATTTCCGTCAGCCCAATGAGGTTTCTCCTTTACCGTCAACCTTCACGATCAATTCATTGAGCGGAGATTTGATTTGGAATGCACCGCAAGAATTGGGATTATATAACTGTGCATTTATCATTGAGGAATGGAGAAATGGCGTTAAAATATCGGAGACGGTTCGTGATATGCAGATTGAGGTAAAAGATGTGGACAACAAGGCTCCTAAATTGACTATACCTCCCGACGTATGTATTCAGGCCGGGAGCTTGATCAATGAAAGTATTACCGCCTTGGATACGCCATCGAAAACGGGTCGAGTGGATCCATTGACTATTTACAGTTTTGGTAATGTCTATGCCATGGATACGGTCTATGCGGTAAAGCAGCCTTATGCGACGTTTAGCTCGATTGCGAAGCAGAATTCACCGGCGAAGGCGACGTTTCGTTGGCAGACTGCTTGCCAACATATCCGCAAGGAAACTTATGATATACTCTTTAAAGTTGAGGATAATCCACCTGCGACTGTGGGCAATGGAGTGAAATTAGTGGATAGCAAACTTTGGAAAATTCAAGTGATTGCTCCTGCGCCGAAAGGCTTGAAAGTTGTCCTTCAGAGTACAAATGCCGTATTAACTTGGAATCCTTTGGTATGTGCTTTGCCTGGTGCAAAGGTGTTAATTTACCGACGGACAGGGGCGTGTAGTCCTGTGACGGCTAGTTCATGTAGCACAGGAATGACCGCGCAAGGGTTTGTGCAAATAGGTGAAGTGGGGGCAGACATCAATACATTTACAGATAAGAATGGCGGGGAAGGTTTAGCTAAGAATACGAATTATTCATATCTGTTGGTAGTTGAATTCCAAAATTCAAAAGGTTTGGTGAATTACAGTCCCATGTCGGAATCGGTTTGTGCCTTTATTCCTTCGACAGCCCCATTGATGACCCAAGCGAGTGTGTTAAAGACGGATGTTTCGAAAGGGGAAATTCAAATTCGTTGGACCCGACCATTGAAATTGGATACTTCGGTTTATAAAGCGCCCTATCAATATCGCTTGAAGCGAGCGGAGGGTCAAACGGGATCTCAATTCGTGGAGGTGGGCGTGACGGCGGATACGATGTTTGTCGACAAGGATTTGAATACCTTGGAGAAGGGCTATCGCTATCAAGTGGACTTTTATTACACGGTCAACAAGGCTTTTAAGTATTTAGACAGTCCGAGCCCTGCAAGTTCTGTTCGCGTGCAAGCGCAGGCAGCGGTGAAATCTGTTAAATTAACTTGGACAGCCTTTGTTCCTTGGTCGAATGATTTCCAAGTTCACCGGGTTTACCGAGAAAGTTTTGCGGGATCCGGGAAGTTTAATCAAATTTCTGATGTGTCTGTGGCTGGTCCAGGTACCTATCAATTTACGGATATAGGAACGGATTTTATTGCCGCTGATGGTAAATCGGATATTTCGATATCGGCGGATTCAACCTATTGTTATTACGTTCAGACGGTTGGGCGCTACGGAGACGGATTACCAGCCATGCGGATCGAAAATGCGTCGCAACGGATTTGCATCAAGCCATTGGCTCAATTAGTTCCACCTTGTGCTCCGGTATTGCAAGTTTCAGTGCCAGATTGCGGGGTGCAGACAAGCAATTGTGAGTCATTGACGGTCTCGAATGTGTTATCTTGGAAGGCTGTCACATCGGGAACATGTGATCCATTTATTGAAAAGTACCGTGTTTATGGGGCAAAGTCTTCGACGGGAACCTTTTTGAAGTTGGCCGAAACGGAGAATCTAAATTACATCGACAAGAATTTGAGCTCACATATTGCTTGTTATTATGTGGTGGCAGTCAGTCAAAATGGACTAGAAAGCCCCAAAAGCAATATTGTCTGTGTTGATAATTGCCCATCTTTTGATTTACCGAATTTATTCAGTCCGAATGGGGATGGCAAAAACGATGTCTTTCAAGCGATGTATTGTGCTCGATTTGTGAAGCAGGTCAAAGCAAAAATTGTGGATCGCTATGGCGCATTGATTTATGAGTATGCCGGGGATTTAGCTGGTTTTGGTTGGAATGGGAAATCAAGTTCCGGGCAAGCGATGGCAACGGGAACTTATTTCTACACGGTCGAAGTTGAGTTTGATGTCGTGGATACAACGATATCAACAAAACAATTAAAAGGCTGGCTCGAGCTGGTGCGTTAGGATGTTAGTCGTAATTGATGGAGATTGTTCTTTTTGCCAGTGGGCCTCCCGACTGCTGAAAAGAATTTGTCGGGAAGGTCTTGAAATAATCCCCTTAACGCGTTTACCTTCCGAAATTCAAAAAATGTGGGAATCAAACCCGGATTGGGCCATTGATAGTATAAAAGTGATATCGAATGGTCGGCTCTATATCAAATCCGATGCGGTGGCGCAGGTTTTAATACGTGCCAAATGGTTTGCGCAGCCTTTGCGACTGTTGTTTTTTCTACCCACTCGCTTCTTGGATCTGTTGTATGATTGGGTTGCGCGGAATCGTTATTTGTGGGGTAAGGGAAATACGTGTGCGCTTAATTCGAGCGAAAGTAAGGTTTAGTTTGTTGGAAAAATTCTGGTGTCATCACATCATTCCAGCGGTTGGCAGCTTCTTCCAAACCAACGAAATTAAAGTGAATGCTATCCCAACGGTAGGTGCTCCCGCTCAGGGATTCTAGGTCGGCCCCTAAATAGGTGAAGGGGATTTCGGTCAACATTCTTTTTTGAGCAGCTTTTACTTTATCAACTTCGGGAATCTTGAGGTTGGTATTCGATTTGGCAATCAAAAAAGTCAATTTGGGAGCATTTAGTAAGTCTCTGGTTTTTTCGATGTAGGCGCGTGTACTCTCGACGATTTGATTCTCAGCAAGGGCATAGTCATTTTCTCCATGCATGACGAGAATGGCTCGAATACCAGATTTGGGAATATCGTTATTGACACGATCTTCAAAAAAGGAATAAGGGTATCTTTTTTTCCAATCGAATAAGGGACTTTGGAATTCTAATCCATAGGCTGATTGCCCCCATTCGTATGAATTACTTCCTCCGATTCCTGTGTTGTATACCATGATTGGTACTTGTAATCTGATGCGTAATTTATCAGCAAATCTACCCCAGAAACCATCAATTCCATTCGTACTTGGCCATTTGATAATTTCACACCATTGTTGGTCGTAAGCCGTGATGGTATAAGGGCTTTGGCCTTCCGCAAGGGAATGGCCAATGACTGCGAATATTTCTCCCACCTTGAAGTTTTGGGGTAGGAGGGTATCTTTGAGAACTTGAGCGTTATTTTGAACAATGACTTGCGGGTAATATCCACCCCCTTTGAGGGTAAAGGTTCCTTTGAATCCGTTGGAATCGTCGACGTTCAAGGGGAGCCAATCGGTTTCTTGGCCGCTGAAATAATTTTTGAATTTGACTTTAGCGGAGGTAATGGGTTTAGAGCAATTGCCCACGATGAATACTTCACCTTCATTTTTTTCGTTGCGCTGAACGAATTTTCGTGTTTTGGCTAAATCGATGGAAACGAGGGCGCCAGGTTCTTTGATGGGCGTAATAACTTCGTCGGGTTTACAAGCATTTAAAATAAATAACAGAAATAGGACGAGAAGTTGTTTAATCTGATTATTTATCATGTTTTTAAAAATAAACGATGAAGATGAAAAATGAACAAATGCTTATCTTTGTTTCATTAAGCTTTTAATAAGCATCAAATTTAAAAAAAATAGTCAAATGAAAGCATATGTTTTCCCAGGTCAAGGATCTCAGTTTCCAGGAATGGCCAAAGATCTTTATGAAAATTACGCAACTGCGAAGTCGATTGTGGATGAGGCGGATGCCATTTTAGGCTTCTCGTTGTCGCAAGTGATGTTTGAGGGGACGGAAGAGGAGTTGAAACAGACGCGTGTTACTCAGCCAGCTATTTATCTACATTCGGTTTTAGTCGCTAAGTTGGGAAAAGATTTTGCTCCATCTATGGTCGCGGGACACTCTTTAGGAGAATTTTCTGCCTTGGTTGCGGTAGGTGGATTAGCTTGGCAAGATGGTTTACAATTGGTTTACAAACGTGCCTTGGCAATGCAAAAGGCTTGTGAAATTGAGCCAAGTACGATGGCGGCGGTTCTTGGTTTGCCTGATGCAACGATTGAGGAAATCTGTGCAGCTTATGGCCCTTCGGTGGTGGCGGCAAATTATAATTGCCCGGGCCAGGTGGTTATTTCGGGTTCCGTGGAAGGTATTGAGGCCGTAGGTGTACAATTAAAAGAAGCCGGCGCCAAGCGTGTTTTAACTTTACCTGTAGGTGGGGCGTTTCATTCACCCTATATGGAGCCAGCTCGTTTGGAACTCGCGGCGGCGATTGAGGCGACGGAGGTTTTGAAGCCCATTTGTCCAATCGTTCAAAATGTAAACGCAAAAGCGTCCCAAGATCCTGCAGAGATTAAAGCGAATTTGATAGCTCAATTAACGGGTGCGGTTCGTTGGACACAATCCGTTGAGACCATGGTTGGACGAGGTGCAACCGAGTTTATTGAATGTGGACCAGGTAAAGTATTACAAGGATTGGTGAAGAAGATTCATGCCGAGGCTTTGGTGTCTTCAATGGAATTAGCTTAATAAATCCTTGATACTGAGCTTACCCCAAATTGGCTTAATAAATAATTCGTTTTTTTTTAGAACGATGTTTGATTTTTTGGGAGCAAGGCCTTACTTTTGCATCACAATTTGGTATTGACCTATGGTGTAATGGTAACACACCAGTTTTTGGTTCTGGTTTTCTAGGTTCGAGTCCTGGTAGGTCAACACAACAAAAAAAGCCTTCGACAGAAATGTTGAAGGCTTTTTTGTTTACAGTTGATCTAAATAAGATTCAGGATCTCGAATAGGAGTAAAATAGCTAAACCAATTCCGATGATTTTGCCCAGGGTGATAAGAATTCTTATTCCACGTGGCAGTTGGTCATTATTGTCATTCATTTATTTATTTTTAGAACTCAATTTTACTTCTTCGGTCATATTTGACCCAGAAAAATCAGGTTAATTGCATGCTTAACGTGTTAAACCTTTTTGGTAAAAATGGCTACAGCTTCCGGGCTAATGACATAATTGACAAATCTTTTATCGATCTCCGACTGGTGTCTACGAATAGCTTCTTGGCAGCCGTGATTGCGCTCGAAAAATAGATTGATGGATGAGATAAATTTGGATCTGGATTGTCTTTGGCTTTCAATCGTTTTTCCTTCGCATTGTAAAATCTCATTAAGCTTTTCGGTGGTGCAGGTGAAATTTGCTTGTGCGCATAAATAGGAAAGAAATATTTCACCTTGCTCAGGCAATTGATTCCAAGTATTGAGTTCTTGTTGTTTTCTGTTCTTGATTAATCGTAAAATGGTTATCACTAAAACTGCTACGATGAAAATTGCTGAGTAATAAAAGACATCATTCCAGTAGATTTCATTGTACCAAATATTGGGTGTAAAGAATACCCCAATTACCTTACTTTCTTTTTTTAATTGTTCGATGGGCATCGAGTCAAGTTTGATGATGTATTTAGCTGGGTTGTAGATTCTCTGAAAGGAATAGATGTTGTTGCCTTGGATGTATAATTGCCTAGAAAGCAAGAAAAAAGCTTTGTTTTTACCCTGATATTGATAAATCTTATTTTCTGAGGGGTCAATAAATTCACCCAGTGCAACCTCTGAACTAAAGAAAAAAGGCGCAATCCATTGACTTGAAAGCTTGTGAAAATTCTTTAATTCTATTTTATTAAAATTTACTTTTCCGATTTCCTGCCATAGATTCTGTTTGAAATCGAAGCTGTAAAATGAATAATTGAGGTCTTTGTTTTCTTCATAAAGTGGTGGGAAACTCAAACAATAGATTCGATCCTCTTTTGATGAGTAACCTCCAAATTGAGCACTAATTCCTTTTGGACCATTTTCACTGATACTCGTATACTGTCCCATTCATTAAGTTTGCTGTGATAATACGTAGGGATATTGTGAATTCTCCAAAAGCCCTTTCCTCCCAAACTAATTAGAGTGTCTTGTCGGATAAATTGAATAGCTCCAAAATTAAAGCCTCGATAATATGTTTTGTCTATGCGTTTCAGATGGCAAGTTTGGGACTCAAAAAGATAGGTTTGCCCGGTACCTTGAATGGTAATAATGTATTGATCGTTGGATAGTTGGAAATAATTAGCTGTAAAATCAAGTGGAATTTCAGCTTGTTCGACATTGGTAAAGGTAATCGGACGAGTCTGCGTTACCCCCGAAGATTGAACTTCAAAGCATATTTTTGATTTTAAATCAAGATTGAAAAGGATATGCTTTTTGGCATCAACCAAACTTATTTGTTGGTATACATCATTAGGCTGTGCGTTTGAGAAAAACGACAATAAAGAAAATATGAGTAAATGTTTGAACGAAAATTTTGCCATTGAGCCTAGAACAAAGAGTCAAACGCAAATTAAGCATTATGACCGATTTACAAGGAGGTGGCAATGCCGTAAAATAAGTTAATTAGGTGAATCACCTAATTTTACACGCTGGATTAATTACTAAAGTAGTTCGTAATTTCTTTCAGTTTTTCTGAGGCTAGTAAAGCTTTCCGCTTTTCTCCCCAGCACCATATTGTTAAGGGCAACATTAACATAGGGGGTAGTTCCTTTACAGATTCTCTGTGTTGAATCGTTTTAATTAGAATTACCCCATTCGCACCTCGCACCCCATACATGGCTGTTTCTGAAGGATCCTTGAGAACTTTTACGCTCTCCACATCATTCGGATTGATTGAATTAATATTTCCTTGTAAAGGAACCCCGTCGACGACATATAAAGGACTGTTTGCATTAATTGAACCTATACCATGAATCCGAACCATTGCATTTCCCCCGGGCGAATTATCATTTCCTACTTGTACGCCTGCGGCCTGTCCCTGCAATTTTTGCTGGATTGAGGCGGCATTCGTCTGGCTTAACTTTTCTCTGCCGATAATTTTACCTTCGGAATTCGTTTTCTCCTCTGTGACGATGGTTGGGAATATTTGTATACCTATCCCCCGTGCTCCCTGTGCATTCCGACCATTTAAGACCTTTACTTGCGCAATTTGATTCAAAGCGATGATACTTGTGTCTCTAAATTCTTGTGGATTAAGTTTGGTTGCGGATTCATACCAAAATACGTTGAGCGTGTCGTTTTTAATTATAACGCGCTGGTTCGGGCTTGAGAAATATTG
>JBJTMZ010000047.1:0-8756 GCA_046073805.1 Aquirufa sp. | reverse complement strand
GGCGGTCTTAGTGTACCATGTTTTTGAGAGTGTCGACAAGCCGCATTTTGTCCAATTGGAATCGGATCCACATCCGGTATGTTATGTTCGGGTAAAGGATCGAACAATCAAGGCCAGTAAAGAGATGAAGCAAATACTGCGCCGGGAAAACGAGGAAGGCCTATCTTTTGCCTATGGAGATTCGGAGCGCTGGTTGATGGAATACCTTCGGACGAATGAACAGATTACACTTTCGGAGTTTGCGACGAAGGCGAATTTGCCAATTTGGTTAGCATCCCGTAAATTGGTGTTGCTGGTGTTAAGTCGGGTTTTGAAAATCGAAGCAGGCGAACAACAGGATCACTATTCTTTGCGATGAAAAAATGGCTTATTTTTCTGGCAGTTTTGCCCTTGGCTTGTTCGAAAGTAGCCAATGATCCTGGGATTACACCTGCCCCGCAGACGACAACGAGTTCATCTTTCGACCTTTTGCAGGATAAGTTATTGACACCCACTTGTGCGACCTCGGGGTGTCATTTATCGAACAAGGATGCGAGTTATGCTCAGCATGGATTAGTGTTAACGAAGGGTACTTCTTATGCTAATCTGGTAGGGGTGGCGTCTGTTAATTCGGTTGCATTTAAGAATTCGGTTCTACGGGTTCGGAAATTTGCTTCGGGGGAGAGTCTATTATATCACAAGCTTAATTGGGATTTGAGTCACCACGGTTTGTCGAATTACGGTGCACCGATGCCTTTGGGAGGTAAGCCATTAAGTAAAGGACAAATAGCTTTTGTGCAGAAATGGATTGATGCGGGGGCGCCGTCAACCGGTGAGGTGGCAGATGCCAAGTTATTGGATGATACCACACCAAGCTATGTGGAAGATGCAAATTTTACGCCACTAACGACTCCGAGCGAAGAAGGGAAAATAGGATTTCAGCTAAAGGTGGATCGTTTTGTGGTTCCTGCTAATTTTGAAAGGGAATTATTTGTCCGTCGGCCGCTCAATAATGCTGAGCCAGTCTACGTCAATCGCATCAAATTGAAATCACGCGCGAATAGCCACCATTTGGTTCTATATGATTTTCGCTCGAAAGCACTCTTGCCGACGATCGATGAAGTGCGAGATTTAAGAAATTTAGACAACTCTCTAAATATTTCCACGGTTATTCAAATGTCTAACCACATCTTTTTGGGAGGTGGAACGGATCCCAATTCGGATTATACGTTTCCGGAGGGTGTGGCGATTCAACTGCCGGTCAATGCTTCGATGGATTTGAATCCACATTACTTTAATAAAACCAAGGACAATCTTTACGGAGAGAATTACGTGAATCTCTACACGATTCCCGCTGCTCAGGTTAAGAAGGTTGTTCAGATGATTGACTTTAATGTAACGAGTTTTACCTTACCTGCGAATAAAACCACCACCATCACGAATGATTTCAAGTTTGACAAGAATGTGGCGATCGTTTCCTTGACCTCACACTACCATGCCCGTGGGAAGTTATTTCAGATCAAAATTAAGGGCGGTGTACGCGATGGGGAAATTGTTTATGAGAATACCGACTGGGCTCATCCGAAAGTGATCAACTACGAAACGCCTATCTTATTACAAGCAGGGGAGGGATTAACCTCAGTTGTCACCTATGTGAATGATACGAATAAAGACCTTGGATTTGGTTTGACATCAGATGATGAGATGGACATCATTTTCGGCTATTATTATGTGCGCTAATTTCCATGAATTCAGGCGCTTAATAAATTTTCTCAATCCTGTTTTTTATATCAAACATTGACTTATATTTGCCTCCGCTTCTTGAAATATTTCAAGAAATAACACCTAAATAGTACAATTTTTTGCATTTTTTGCATTCTAACCATAATTGATTCTGCTTGGATAGACATTTACTCCCCTAGGTTTTCATGGAACATAAACACAAGAATAAAATGACGGCTGCCGGCTTACTGGTTGCCATGGGTATTATCTACGGGGATATCGGAACTTCTCCGCTCTACGTAATGCAAGCCATCATCGGCGATAACCCTATTAACGAATTGACCGTATTAGGAGGTTTATCATGTATCTTTTGGACATTGACCTTACAAACCACGTTGAAATACGTGATTTTAATCTTACGTGCTGATAACAAAGGGGAAGGAGGAATCTTTGCGCTCTTTGCATTGGTGCGCCGACATGCCAAATGGCTTACCTTGCCTGCGATCATTGGTGGGGCAACGCTGTTAGCTGATGGTATTATTACGCCTCCCATTTCTGTATCCTCAGCTGTTGAGGGTCTTCGTATGCTCCATCATGCGGATGGAACTCCGTTTGTAACGGATACCGTTCCTCTGGTCATTATGATCTTAACGGCGCTCTTTTTATTCCAAATATTGGGTACTAAGATTGTTGGTAAATTCTTCGGTCCCGTGATGTTAGCCTGGTTTTCGATGCTTGCGCTGACCGGATTGCTAGGTATTGAAAATGATTGGTCCATATTACGTGCCATTAATCCAAGATACGCCTGGGAATTGTTGACTACCCATCAAGCGGGCTCCGCAGGTTTCTGGAGTTTAGGCGCCGTATTCTTGTGTACAACCGGAGCTGAGGCTCTTTATTCGGATTTAGGACACTGTGGTCGAGAAAATATCCGGGTTTCCTGGATGTTCGTAAAAATTGCGCTATTGCTGCAATACTTCGGTCAAGGTGCTTGGTTGTTGTCTCAAAATGGAGCTTTATTAGGAGTTAAAAAACCTATTTTCGAATTATTGAAATCTGAATTAGGTGTTCAGTTCCTCTTTTCGGGGATTATGTTAGCAACATTAGCTGCCGTTATTGCCTCGCAAGCTTTAATTTCTGGTTCATTTACGTTGATTTCGGAGGCCATTCGATTAAACTTCTGGCCACGTGTTCGATTGATTTATCCTTCGGATCAGAAAGGGCAGTTATACGTTCCTTCGATTAACCTTCTGCTTTGGATGGGTTGCGTAGGGGTTGTTCTGTGGTTCCGCGAATCTGCGAACATGGAAGCGGCCTATGGATTAGCCATTACCTTAACCATGTTGATGACGACTTCCCTGATGGCCTACTACCTGCATATTAAGAAGGTAGATATGTGGTGGATCTTGTTGTTTTTAGCGGTTTACGTTTCTTTGGAGGGGTCCTTTTTGGTGGCTAACCTACAGAAATTCTGGCATGGAGGTTACGTTTCCTTGTTCATCGCAGGCGTGATCATTTTCATCATGTGGATTTGGTTCCGTGCAACGCGCATTAAAAAGAAATTAACGGAATACGAGAAATTGGCGGATTACATTGAGCCTTTGAAGGAGTTATCCAAAGACGAAACGATTCCCAAATATGCGACGCACTTGGTATTTATGTCCAATGCCGCACGTGTGACGGATATTGAATCGAAGATCATTTATTCCATTTTCCAACGACGTCCAAAGAAAGCCGATATCTATTGGTTTGTTCACGTGGATACGATGGATGATCCGTATACGATGGATTATAAAGTAACCGTGATCGAACCGGATGATATCATCAAAGTGAATTTCAAACTGGGATTCCGGGTGGAACAACGCATCAACCTTTACTTCCGCAAGGTTGTTGAGGAGATGGTTTCACGCGGTGAGGTGGATATTACCTCACGTTACAAGTCCTTGAATGAGCAAAATGTCATTGGCGATTTCCGCTTTGTGGTACTGGAGAAATTCCTGTCATTTGATAATGAATTGCCTTTAATGGATCGTTTGGTCATGAAGGCCTATTTCTTCGTGAAGCAATTTACCCATTCAGAGGACAAGTATTTTGGTTTGGATAGTGATGCGGTGAAACTTGAAAAAGTGCCGTTAATTATCAAACCAATTAGTAAATGTAACTTAAGACGCATCGACTAATATGGCGACGATATTTACCAAAATTGTGAATCGGGAGATTCCTTGTCATTTGATCGCAGAAGACGATCGTTTCATGGCATTTCTTGATGTCATGCCCTTAGTGGAAGGCCACGTGTTGGTCATTCCCAAAATGGAGGTGGATTATATCTTTGATTTGGAACCCGAATTATTGGGAGATCTGATGAAGTTTGCCCAAAAGGTTGCCCCTGCGATCAAGAAAGCCATTCCATGCAAGCGTGTGGGTGTGGCTGTAATCGGATTGGAAGTACCGCATGCTCACGTGCATTTGGTGCCGATGAACCGCATGTTGGACATCAACTTCTCGCAAGAAAAAATGAAGCCCAGCCAGGAATCTTTGGCTGCGACCGCCGAGAAAATTCGATCTTTTTTACTTTAAGAAACCTTTCAGTTTATTCATTTCCGCTTGCGGATTCGCCTTCTCATACACGATGTGATATACCGCTTCGATGATGGGAAGGTGAATGTTGTGCTGGCGCGCAATCGAATAAATACTTCGAACCGCATAGTATCCCTCCGCGATCATATTCATTTCAATCTGCGCTGACTTCACGGAGTATCCACGTCCAATCATATTTCCAAAGGTACGGTTACGCGAGAATTGTGAATAGGCCGTTACCAACAAATCGCCTAAGTAGCCCGAGCTGTTTAGATCGCGATTCGTTTCGGGATAAACCGCATCCAAGAATATTTTGATTTCCTGCATGGCATTGCTCACGAGCACCGCTTGGAAGTTGTCCCCAAATCCCAGTCCCCGCGTAATACCACAGGCCATCGCAATGATGTTTTTGATGACTGCGCAATACTCCACGCCATATAAATCCTCAATGGCATGCGCTTGTAAGAAGCGGCTATTCAATAGATTGGAGAACCCCTGGGCTACGGCTAACGAAGGTGAAGCGATGGTCAAATAGGATTGCTTTTCCAATGCTACCTCCTCCGCATGACAGGGGCCTGCTATCACACAAGTTTGCGTGATGGGTACATTAAAGGCTTTTTCCATCCAGTCGGTCACCAATAGATTCTCCTCCGGAATCATACCCTTGATGGCCGAAACGATTTTTTTGCCTTCGAAATGTTTCTTATTCAGGTCCTTCAAGGTCTCTGGAATAAAGGCAGCCGGAACGGCTAAAATGATGTATTCAACGCCGGCCAATGCGTCCGACATCTTGCTGTATGTCTTAACCTTGCGTGGGTTAATGGCCACGTCGGTTAGGTAGCTCGGGTTATGATTATACTTACGTATGAAGTCAACATCCGATTTCCGACGAATCCACCATTTGATTTTAACCTGATTTTCTGATAAAATCTTAACAAGTGCCGTCGCCCAACTCCCTCCTCCAATCACTGCCACTTGCGTGGGGATCTTCTTTTTTAATTCTTCTAATTGACTCATGACCGTAAAATTACCTATTAAATTAAAAATTAGCTGAAACAATCAGAAAAAATGCCAAATTTGTTCTTCGCTAAGGTAATCCCGCGCGCAAAACTAAACCTATGAAAAAACTATTTGCTATCCTATTGCTAGGTGTTAGCTTTTCAGGCTACACGCAAAAATCGACTCAAGCCTTGCCCGAGCATCCCCGACCGGATTTACAGCGTTCGGAATGGTTAAATTTAAACGGTTCTTGGGATTTTACCTTCGATTCTTCGCTCGTGGCCCCGAAAGCATATACCCATAAAATTCAAGTCCCATTTCCTTGGGGTTCCAAATTATCTGGTGTGAAGGATGAGGCAGACATAGCCTGGTACCACCGCTCCTTCCAGGTTCCTGCAGTTTGGGGAAAGAAAAGGGTATTCATCAACATCGGTGCGTCGGATTGGCATACGTCCGTTTATGTGAACGGTCAATTCGTAGGCGAACACAAAGGAGGTTACACACCCTTCGATTTCGATGTGACTGCCTTCTTAAAATCAGGGACTAAACAATCCCTCGATATCCGTGTGGATGATAAACGCCGCATGTTTACGCTGTATGGGAAACAGGGTTACGGGAATGCCCGCGGCCTTTGGCAAACGGTTTATTTAGATGCGCGCGGTTCGGATTACATAGATCATTATGCGGTTTATCCGGGTATTGATAAGGGAACGGTGCGTATCAAAACCTATTTGGGTGCTCCGGCTGTCAAGGAAGGGAAATTACTGCTTGGATTATCGAATGGCCAACAAGCTTCGGTGTCTGTGAAAAAGGGTGATTCGGTTGCCGAATTGGAAGTTGCCTTAAAGCAGCCACGGCTGTGGTCTTTGGAAGATCCCTATCTCTATGACATGACCCTGCGTTTGGGGAATGATTTATTGAAGGGCTATTTTGGCTTTCGGAAAATATCGGTAACGGCATTGCCGGGGTCGAAGATTCCATACATTGCCTTAAATAATAAACCGATTTACGTCCAATTGGCTTTGGATCAAAGTTACCATCCCGATGGTTTTTACACCTTTCCATCGGATGCCTTTATGCGGGATGAGATTATTCGAAGTAAGCGTATTGGCTTAAACGGAATTCGGACGCATATCAAAGTGGATGTGCCACGCAAATTGTATTGGGCAGATAAATTGGGTTTATTGGTCATGTCGGATGTTCCTAATTCCTGGGGTGAGCCGGATGCCGACATGCAAAAAGAAACGGAATATACGCTGCGTGAGATGTTGAAGCGAGACTTCAATCACCCCGCTATTTTTTCCTGGATTACGTTCAATGAAACCTGGGGATTGTTTACCAAAAAGGACAATAAGTCGACCTATACACCCGAAACCCAAAAATGGGTGGCCTCTGTCTATCGTTTGGCGAAATCATTGGATCCAACTCGTTTGGTCGAGGATAACTCGATTTGTTGCGGGCGTGGGCATACCGAGACGGATATTCAATCTTGGCATGCTTATCAGGCGGGATATGAGTGGGACAAATTAATGGATGATCAATCCCGCAATTTGTTTCCCGGTAGTCAGTGGAATTTTGAGAAGGGCTATGTTCAGGGGAGCCAACCGATGATAAATTCGGAGTTTGGAAATGTGTGGGGCTATCAAGGAAGTACGGGGGATGTGGATTACACATTTGATTATCACAAGGCCATGAACTCGTTTCGGAATCATCCGAAAATGGCAGGGTGGTTGTACACAGAACATCATGATGTGATTAATGAGTGGAATGGCTATTATAAGTTTGACCGTACAGAGAAGGAAACGGGTCTGGGTTCAATTGTTGCAGGTATGAGTTTGAAGGATTTGCATGGACCTTTTTACCTGTCGACGGGCCAAGAAATTACCTGGGCGGGGAAAGCCGGCCAAACGATTAAAATTCCATTGCATCTATCTTCGTTGACAGATATATCGGGTTCTTTGCGCCTGAAAATAACCTTGGAGGGCGTGACGGCTTGGGGCGAAAAACAATCCCATTGGACCAAGGAAATTCCCGTACAATTTGCACCTTGGGACGTGAAGGCATTGGATTCTTTGTCGGTCGTATTGCCCAAAAACAAATCGGTGAATACACTCTCTTTCATCCTGACGGATTCCCAAGGCAAGGTAGTTCACCGGAATTTCGGACATATCATCGTGGAGGAGGGAAATAGCCAACCCAATAACCCTAAATTGGAATTCGTTTCTGTTCCTGTGGAGCGTTATTCGAGTGCACAATTTCCAGAGAAACAATGGACGGGCGTTCTTGGACACAAAGTGAACGGAGCGGGTGCCGGTTATTTTGAATATGAATTCCCGATTGCGGGGGCAGATATTTCAGAGGTTCGCTTTATGGTCGAGGCTTCCTCGAAGCCTATGTTAGGAAAGGATCGTCCGGATCGCGGTAAAATGGACGGGGATTATATGTTGGGAAAAGGAACCTTTGACCCTGGCGTGAATCCGAATGCTTATCCGCAAACGGATTCCTATCCTTCGCCTGCAAATTTACGTGTATCAGTGAATGGAATTACGGCGATGGAAACGGTCTTGAAAGATGACCCGGCTGATCATCAGGGCGTGTTGTCTTGGCATTATCAGGCGAGAAACAACAAATTGGATGAGGCGGGAACCTATGGATATTTGGTGCAAGGGACAATCCCGACTGCTGCTTGGCAAGCTGCCTTGAAAGCTGGGAAATTGGTGATTCGATTTGAGTCGACAAAGGGTGGATTGGCCCTTTACGGGGATCAATCGGGTCGATATGTGACGGATCCGAGTATCTTGATTTTACGGAAATAAAAAAACTTTGTGTTTGCCAAACCTTTCCAGGTTTGGCAAACCTAAAGCTTAAACGCCGAACTGCGTTAAGTGGTGATCGATGTGTTTGTAAAGCAGGTTGTTCCACTCCTCAGAACTTAGCTTTCCCAAACTTAAGGAAGGTGTGGCTGCTAATTTTTCGGCCCCCATTTCTTGAATCGTTTGAATGTACTTTTTTAAGCTTTCTTTTTCCTTCGCGACATCGTAGGTTTCTGTTCGAATGAAACTAGGCGCCGTCGGTAGATTTTGTTTGTAAGGAACCTCGTTGATCATTGACTTCTTCAAAAATAAAGTCAAAATGATCCGCATAAACCATGGAGGTTGTTGGGTATTTTCCCCAAGAATTTGCTGATAAGGGACAGCACAATGGGAAAGCATTTGGCCCACAGTCATCTTGCCCCAATGAGCCGGTGTATTTTCGGTCAGTTGGTCAATTCGCGCATGTAACAATTGCGTCGTCGATGCGTCATAAATAGAAGGATAGCCCATAATTTAGTTATTGAGTTTCCAGTTTTTCACATGGAATAATTCCGATTTCTTGGTTCCAGTTTCCGTAAATTTAGCCTGATTCAACGTGATGTCTTTCGCTTCAATCACGCGGTATCCTTGCACGCTTTCGATATCTAAATTACTCAAATTGATGTG
>JBJTMZ010000046.1:0-3010 GCA_046073805.1 Aquirufa sp. | reverse complement strand
GCGCGATCAAACGATGATGGCGAACCCTCTGGAAGTGCAGGTAAGCCTATTTTGAATACCATTCTCTCTCAAAATCTGCATTATGTAATGGTAGCTGTGGTTCGGTATTTTGGCGGCACTTTGTTAGGTGTTCCCGGACTGATTCAGGCATATAAAGAAGGGGCGGTGGATGCGCTTGAACAGGCGGAGATTTATGAGAAAGAACCCATGAAAATCCGCAGCATTCAGTTCACGTATGCACAGATGAATGAGGTGATGAAAATTTGTAAAAAACACCCGATTACGATAGTAAATCAAGTAATTGATAACCTTTGTACCTATGAGTTGAGTTATGCCTCTCGCCTTGCGGCAGAGATTGATGACTCTCTAGACAAGCTATGAAAACATATAAAATTTATTTAACCTCGGCTGGAATTCAGGTGCAGGATCTGCAAGGGCTGGTTTGCTCTGTTCCGGGAAATTGGGATGAATTTATTAATCAGTCCCAACTTTTTAAGCATTGCGCTTCTTTGTCTTATCAGGAGATCAACATGGAAACACCTCTCTGCCCAATCGATTCGCAAGAAATATGGGCGGCTGGCGTGACTTATTTGCGAAGCAAAGTGGCACGCATGGAAGAGTCTAAAGAATCCGGCGGCGACACCTTTTATGACAAGGTCTATGATGCCCAAAGGCCCGAAATTTTCTACAAAGGCAACAAATTACGCGCCGTCGGAAACCAGGGTCTCGTGCGCATCCGCAAGGATTCCGCTTGGAATGTTCCCGAACCTGAACTAACCCTTTTCATTAATAAACACCATCAGATTGCCGGATACCTCATCGGAAATGACATGAGTTCCCGCGACATCTTGGGAGAAAATCCACTTTATCTTCCACAGGCCAAAGTATACGACGCCTCCGCGGGAATTGGGCCTTGTCTTTTAGTAGCTGATCAAGCCTTAGCGCCCGAGACGGGTATTTCGATGCGGATTTATAGGGACCAACAAGAAATTTTCCAAGGCGCGACGCAAATCTCGCAGATGAAAAGAACCCACACGGAACTCGCCGAATACCTGACCCGCGAAATGTCCTTTCCACATGGTGCCTATCTGATGACCGGAACGTGTATCGTACCCGACCCTCCCTTTACCTTACAAGCCCACGACGAAATACACATACAAATCGAACCCATCGGAACGCTTATCCAAACCGTACAAGCATGAACTTAACTGGAAAACAAATTATCGGATTTAGCACAAAGACCGAAGGACATCGCACTTTTCAAGGGATTAACGCAGCAAGCGGTGATCCCCTCCCACAAGTTTTCATAGAAGCGACTGTTGGCGAGGCCGACGAGGCCTTAAGCAAAGCCACAGCAGCCTTTAAAACGTACCGTAAATTAAGTGACTCAAAACGCGCAGCGTTCTTGAATGCCATCGCAGAGCAGATTTTAGCCATTGGCGATCTGCTCATTCAAACCGCTTGTGCCGAGTCTGGCCTACCCGAAGCGCGTATCACCGGAGAACGGGGACGTACCATCGGGCAAATTCAAGCCTTCGCTCATTTCATCTCCAATCCTGCATGGAAGCGCGAAATCATCGATGAGGCGATGCCGGAGCGCCAACCGCTTCCTAAGCCACGATTGGTCCAACAACAAATTCCCCTTGGCGCCTCCGTTATTTTTGGCGCAAGTAACTTCCCACTAGCCTTTTCAGTTGCCGGTGGAGATACCCTATCCGCTTTGGCTGCCGGATGTCCCGTGGTCTTCAAAGCCCATCCAGCCCATCCAAATACCTGCGATTTAGTGGGGCAAGCCATTCAAAAAGCCGCCCAAAAAACAGGAATGCCTGATGGCGTATTTTCGCTATTACATGCACAAAGCCATGAAATTGGCGGATATTTAGTCACTCACCCCTTGACAAAAGCCGTGGCCTTCACAGGTTCGTATCGTGGTGGCAAAGCAATTTACGATTTAGCTGTACGCCGCGAAGTACCCATCCCCGTTTATGCGGAAATGGGTTCCATCAACCCCGTCTTTCTATTCAGCCAACGAATTCAAGCACAAGGCGATGCTCTCGCAGATGCTTTCAGCCAATCCATCTGTTTAGGGGTTGGTCAATTCTGTACGAACCCAGGACTCCTGATCTTGTTAGAAAATGACCAAGCATTTCTAAACGGTTTAGCACAAAAATTAGACGCGATGCCCTTGGGCACCTTTCTAACTTCAGGCATCAAACAAGCCTTTGATCACGGTTGGAATGCGTTGAATCACCATCCTGCGGTTAATAAACTAACTTCTGCCGATGAGCCTTCACCGAGTCTATTTCAAACTAGCGCAAAAGAAGCTTTGGCGCATCCCGAAGTTTTGGAAGAGGTATTTGGCCCGAGTACACTCGCTGTGGTTTGCAAGGATCTCGATGATATGATTTCCTTTACAGAACAATTACCCGGACAATTAACGGCAACGATTCAAGCGGAAGCCAGTGAACTCGCTGAATTAGCTGAATTAATCGATGAGGTTTCGCAGAAAGTTGGACGTATACTATTAAATGGATTCCCTACAGGTGTCGAGGTTTCGCCGGCCATGGTACACGGCGGCCCCTTCCCGGCAACATCGGATTCCCGAACCACCTCTGTTGGGACAGAAGCGATTTATCGATTCACCCGTCCGGTTTGTTGGCAGAATTTCAATTAATGTAGAGACGCGATACCTCGCGTCTTTTTTTTATAATGGAACGACTTGATTATATCAAGTAGATGCGAAGTATCGCGTCTCTACAAAAATAAAAAACCCCAGGCTTTAGCCTGGGGTCTATTCTAAATCTCTACCTCCACATTCTCAAAGGTCAGATTACCCTCCTTATCCACATCCATCAGCACCGCAGATTCCTTCTGTATCTTGCCGGATAAAATAGATTTCGATAATTCGTTTAATACAACCCGTTGGAGAACGCGTTTCATCGGCCGACCGCCATATAGGGGATCAAAACCATCCTTGGCAAGTTTCGCTAATGCCTCTTCAGTGGCCTCA
>JBJTMZ010000045.1:0-3491 GCA_046073805.1 Aquirufa sp. | reverse complement strand
AAAATCAAGTTCGAAAAACCATCGAATTACTCGATGAAGGCGGAACGATCCCTTTTATCTCACGTTATCGCAAGGAAGCGACTGGCAGTCTCGACGAAGTTCAAGTGGGCCAGATACGCGATCTACGCGATCAATACGTGGAACTAGAGAAACGAAGAGAGACCATCTTAAAGTCACTCAAAGAATTAGAGAAACTCACTCCCGAACTCGAAAAAGCCGTTCGTAGCGCCGAAACCCTCGCCAAACTGGAGGACATCTACTTACCCTACAAACCCAAACGCAAAACCCGCGCCATGGCTGCCCGAGAAAAAGGATTACAGGCTTTAGCAGATAAACTCTTCGAGCAACGCATGTTGGACCCCGAAGTACTCGCCTCCGAATTCCTCGAAGATCCCGAAGAAGCCCTAGCCGGCGCACGTGATATCCTTGCGGAAGAAATGATGGAAACGGCAGAAGCACGTGAAGAGGCCCGACAGCTCTTTGCCCGAAAAACCGTCGTCAAATCCACCGTTGCCAAAGGCAAACAAGAAGCCGGAATCAAATACAAAGATTATTTCGATTGGTCGGAGTCATTAGCCCAAGCACCCTCCCACCGTATCCTCGCCTTATTTAGAGGCGAAAACGAGGGAATCCTAAACCTGAACCTGGCCGGACCCGATCAAGACGTACTCGATAAACTCGACCGACGCTTCATCAAGGGAAATAATGCCTGCGCAAGACAAGTCGAGCTAGCCATCCAAGATGGCTATAAGCGCCTCTTGATGCCCGCCATGGAAAACGAAATGCGCGCCGAGGCGAAAAAACGCGCGGATGAGGAAGCGATTCGCGTCTTTGCGGAGAATGTGCGTCAATTACTCTTGGCAGCACCCCTCGGACAAAAGCGTGTATTAGCGCTTGACCCAGGTTTTCGGACAGGATGTAAATTAGTTTGTTTGGACGAACAAGGCACATTGCTCGACAATACGGCAGTATATCCCCATACCGGACCTGGCCAAGCCCAAGAGGCCGCCCATACGATCACTGCCTGGGTGAAAAAATACCAAGTACAAGCGATCGCCATCGGAAACGGAACGGCCGGTCGGGAAACAGAAGCCTTTGTCCGAAACCTCAAACTCGAAGGAATCACAATCATCATGGTCAACGAGAGTGGGGCGTCCATTTATTCAGCCTCCGAAGCTGCTCGTGAAGAATTCCCGGATAAAGATATTACGGTGCGTGGAGCGGTGTCGATAGGGCGCCGACTCATGGATCCATTAGCCGAATTAGTCAAAATTGACCCGAAATCGATTGGGGTTGGACAATACCAACATGATGTCGATCAAAAGAAATTACAGGCATCCTTGGATGATACGGTTATTTCTTGCGTAAACTCGGTTGGGGTGGAGCTCAACACTGCCTCGAAACAAATTCTCGCATATGTATCCGGCTTAGGTCCACAATTGGCTCAGAATATTATTGATTACCGTACAAAGAATGGGCCTTTCATTAAACGCTCCGACTTGAAAAAAGTCGCGCGTTTGGGCGAAAAGGCCTATGAACAAGCCGCAGCATTTTTGCGTATTCGAAATGCAAAAAACCCCTTGGATGCGAGTGCCGTTCACCCCGAGCGCTATGAGATTGTGGAGCAAATGGCCAAAGACCTAAATTGTAAAGTAGGAGATTTGCTCGCCAATGAATCCTTGCGCAAGCAAATACCCTTACAAAAATATGTTTCGAAAGACGTGGGAATGCCAACGCTAACCGATATCCTATCCGAATTAGCAAAACCGGGTCGTGACCCGCGGGAACAATTCGAGGCATTTGAGTTTACAGAGGGTGTGAATGAAATAAAGGACTTACGCGTGGGGATGAAATTACCGGGTATCGTTACGAATATCACGAATTTCGGTGCCTTCGTAGATATTGGCGTGCATCAGGATGGTTTAGTCCACGTTAGCCAATTGGCCGATAAATTCGTCAAAGACCCCAATGAAATCGTCAAGGTCGCCCAGAAAGTCATGGTCACCGTCACCGAGGTAGATGAGGCACGCAAACGAATAGCTCTAAGCATGAAGAAATAAAAAAAGGCCATCCTTTACTTAGGGATGGCCTTTAAAATTACTTTTTGCAACAATTGGGGAGCTTATCGTAGCTTTTCTTAACGGCCTTAACCTCGTCGGCATCATAACCCGTTTCCGCAATGACTTCCTTGATTTTCGCAACATCAATCTTATCAGGATTATAAACCACGGTGATGTTGGATTGATCCTCAAGATTCAAATCCGACTTTTCGATTCCTTTCGTTAAAGCGAGATTCTTCTCGATCCGTTCTTTACACATTTCACAAATCGCAGAGGTCTTAATCTTAACAGTCTGCGTAGGTCCTGCCAATAACCCGAAAGGCAGGAGTAGAAATAATAATATATGTTTCATCCAATTATTTTTAACCCCAGGCTTCAGCCTGGGGAGGCTAAACTATTTCTTTACGACTTTTAAATCCATCGTGCAAGACGGACACTTTCCTTTTTTCGAATAGGTCTTCGTTCCTTCGCACTTCATAGGACATTGATACACTTCTTTTTTGTCTTCCTGTTTTGGTTTTTTAGACTCCTGCGTCTGCGCAAATGTTCCAAACATCGCAAAAACCATTCCGGTCAATAAAACATACTTTTTCATAGACTTATTATTTAGTTGATTTTATATCGTAAACCTGTGTAAACCATTCGGCCGGCAACAGGGCCCCAGACCATCGTTGCATCAAATTCCCTTGAGAAAGGGTCAGCAGCAACCATAATCGGATTGGTTTGAGTAAAATTAAAAAGATTTTCCACGCCAAGATACATTTCCCATTTTTTAAATTGGCGCGTCACCTGACCATAAACCATCGAAAAGGCCGGAGCTGTCACCTCGGGCGCATCGCCCGAATGCACATAGGCATTCGGAATCCGTCGAGGACCACTCCATTGCCAAGTCAAATCAAACTTCCAGATCTCATATTTCGTTGAATATGCCAAATTAAACAATACGCGATCCCGATTTAAAAACGGCTTGGTTAGTCGGCGCAATATGCCATTATTCCCTAAATAATCTGCCACCACATCCTGATAACGATAAGCCAATTTCCACTCCAAACGCGGCAATGGACTATAATTCACTTCCACTTGCGCACTCTTGGAATAAGAGACACCCGGGCTGCTATACATGCGAATCGAATGCGCGATCTCCATGTCCACCATCCATTGATGCGTAAAATCCGTTTGGAAATAATCAAAAACGATATTCCCTTTTCGAGTCCCCAGCGTAAAATCATGTGTCAGACTCATTCCATAATTCCAAGCTTCCTCTAAAGGATTAAGATTTCCGACCAATTGGATATATCGACTATTCGCCAAAAATCCCATGTTTTCGGCCAAAGGATTCACGCGACGCCAACCTTTTCCCAAAGAGGCACGCATCATCCAATTGGGTGCGACATCCCATTTGGCATGAAATCGAGGTACCCATTTCGTGCC
>JBJTMZ010000044.1:0-22043 GCA_046073805.1 Aquirufa sp. | reverse complement strand
TTTCAAAAGTCTCTTTGGTGGAATCCCAAGGATTTCAGCTAGGCTCCTTTACCTTTAATGCTGATGCCTCACAAATTATTTTTACGGCGACGACCGAATACAATACCACCGCCTATCAATCGGCTAATTCCTACATCTATTCGGTTTCTAGCACGGGTGGTCCCGAAAAATTGTTAAAGGATGATGCGGATTATTCGCAGGTGCAATGCTCCGAAGATGGAAAGTATTTGATTGCGGCAGGTCATACGAATGGCAATAAAATATACTATTTGGATCATTTATATCGTTTCGCGTATCCAAGTATGGAGGGGAAGACGGAATTGGCAGTGGGAATGGACCGACCGATTAACGACTGGGAGGTATCAGGAAATTCGATTTATGCGAGTATTGAAGATCAGGGCGTCGATCGTGCTGTTCAAATCTCGATTGAGAAAGGAGGACTTTCTTATGTGGTGGGTGGAGATGCTGGATCTTATACCTCGCTTTCGGTTGCAGGAGATGTTTTCGCCTATACTTATCAAAACATCGCTGCGCCGGCCGAGGTATTTGTCTACCGTGCCGGTCAAAAAATCGCTATATCAAAGGCAAATGAGGATGCGTTGCAGGAAATGGATTTGCCGCAAGCCGAAGTATTCTGGACAAAATCTTCCCGAGGAAAAATGATTCGGAGTGTTATGCTGAAGCCAGCGGGTTTTGATGCCTCGAAAAAATATCCGCTGTTTGTTTTGATGCATGGCGGTCCTGCGAGTTCGTTCAAGGATGTGTTTGGATACCGTTGGAATCCTTACGTGTTGGGTGCCCCGGGCTATGTGATCGTGATGACGGATTATACGGGTTCCGTAGGCTATGGCGAGAAATTTGCACAAGACATTCAATTGGATCCATTTAAAGGTCCAGGGAATGAAATTTTAGAAGCGGCAGCAGATGCGATGAAACGCTTTCCGTTTATCGATGCGTCGCGACAGGCGGCTGGGGGAGCGTCGTATGGAGGGCATTTGGCCAACTGGATGCAGGCGACTACTTCGCATTTCAAATGTTTGATTTCTCATGCGGGCTTGGTGAATTCCGAGGCACAATGGGGTACATCCGATGTGATTTGGGGGCGGGAATTGATGAATGGTGGAGCACCTTGGGTACCTACCAAAACCTGGAAGGAACAAAATCCGATGCGCTTTGCCGCGAATTTCAAAACACCGATGTTATTGACCGTTGGGGAAAATGATTTCCGCGTGCCGATCAACAATACCTTGGAAAACTGGAGTATCCACCAACGATTAAAAATTCCAAGTAAATTGATCGTCTTCCCGGGTGAGAATCACTGGATTCTGAACCCAGATAATTCGAAATTTCATTATCAGGAAATTGGGAATTGGTTGGCGAGGTATTTGAAATAGTCAGTAGTCAGTGGGCAGTAGGCAGTAGTCAGTGGGCAGTAGGCAGTAGTCAGTGGGCAGTAGTCAGTGGGCAGTAGTCAGTGGGCAGTAGTCAGTGGTCAGTAGGCAGTGGTCAGTAGGCAGTGGTCAGTGGGCAGTAGTCAGTGGTCAGTAGGCAGTGGGCAGTAGTCAGTGGTCAGTAATGTATGGCTTAAAGAGTCCATAAATTATTTGGCTTTAAACATATATCCTCTAAATACTGATTACTGCCCACTGACTACTGCCCACTGACTACTGCCTACTGACCACTGTCTACTTACAGCACCACCATCTTCCCCGTCCTCACCGATTCATCGCAGGCAAAGGCAATGCGAAGGCTGTTAACCGCATCTTCTACGTGGTCCGTTAGATCCACATTTTCTTGAATTGCGTGTAAGAAATAAGCCTGTTCGCGATCGCATAATCCTTGATGATCGGGTTCATCCGTTAAATTAATCCACTCATCGGGACGCGTAAATTCATTTTCAGAATTGATGTCGGCATGGTGAACGCGAAGCGATTCGGTTTTGGTATGCGATTCCACGGAATCAGATTTGCCTTCTCCGCTGGCGTTTTGTGCCACGATGGAAACGGATCCTTTCGGGCCAAAAACATCCTTCACGAAATAGGCTGTTTGGGAAATCATCGGGCCCCAGCCTGCCTCATACCAACCCACGGAACCATCTTCAAAGTGAATCTGCAATTGGCCATAATTATAATTTCCAGCCGGAATTTCTTCGGTCATACGTGCACCAATCGCCGAAACGCGGATGGGTTTCGAGCGGGTCATTTGGCACATGACATCTATGTAATGCACGCCGCAATCCACGATGGGGCTTAGGCTATTCATCAAATTACGGTGCACATCCCACATGTAGCCATGCGATTGTTGGTTTAAATTCATGCGCATCACCAAGGGTTTCCCCATTTCTTTGGCTACCTCAATGAATTTAATCCAAGATGGATGATGACGCAAAATATATCCCACAACGAGTTTTTTGCCCGTTTTTTGCGCTACCTCTGCCACACGGATTGCTCCCGCAAGGCTATCGGCAATCGGCTTCTCGATAAACACATGGCATCCTGCCTCCATGGCCGTAATCGCATAATCCTCGTGGGTATCTGGATAGGTTGAAATGCAAACCGCATCAGGTTTGGTTTCCACGAGTGCGGATTTATATTCGTCGAAGAGCGGATATCCACCCCCTAATTTGGCATTCAAAGTCTCCTTACTCTTGCCGGGTGAAACCAAGCCACAAATTTCAAAGGATGGGGAGTTGTGATATGCCGTTGCATGGGAAGCTCCCATATTTCCACAACCAACCACGAGTACGCGAATCGTTTTCATAATTTCAGGTTTAAGGCTTCAAGTTAACAAGAATGATTATAATTGTGAATCAATGGTCTTTATAAAATATGCGCAAGATAGGAATCATTTTATTGTTTGTTTGTCAGGGGCTATTGGCCCAAAACCTAAAAGGAGTCACGGGTATCCCGGATAGTTCCTTTGCGAATTATTCAGCCTGGAAATCAGCCCTCGCCGCGGACCCAAGTCTTAAGCTTGCCGAATATACAGCCGGTACGGTTCCTCCGACTCAGTCGATTGTCTATAAACAATTGGGTAAACGTAAATTAGTGTTAGATGCTTATGGGCCTGCGGATCAAAAAAATAGAAAAACATTGTTGTTTTTTCATGGTGGTGGTTGGCGAACAGGTCATCGCTCCCAACATACCGCGTTGGCTCAAGCCTTATCCAAACGTGGCTACCGCGTATTTTTAGCGGAATATCGCTTATCAACCGAAGCACTTTATCCCGCGGCAATGCAAGACGCGCAGTCGGCCTTAATCTACTTACATCACCAAGCGAAATCCTTGCATGTAGACCCCAAACAAGTCTTTGTGGCAGGTTATTCAGCCGGGGGCCAAATGGCTGCCTTGCTCGGTTCGGTTCAAGATGAAAACCTATTTGGTCAAGGGCAAAAAATCAAAGGAGTCATCGACCTTGATGGGATCCTAGCCTACATACATCCAGAGAGTGGGGAGGGAGATGACCGCGTTCGAACCTCTGCGGCAACCAGTTATTTTGGCTATTCGAAAACGGAGAATCCCGCTCTTTGGAATCAAGCATCCGCTTTGAATCACGTATCGAAAAATGATCCACCGGTGTTATTTATTAATTCGGGTAATGAACGGATGCATGCGGGGAGGGATGATTTCCGACAAAAAATGAATTCATTCGGCATCTTGACCGATGTGCATACGTTTGCGGGATCACCGCATACCTTTTTGTTATTCACGAAATGGTTTGATCAAACAGTCCAACGAATGGATCAATTTATGCAGCAGGTGACCGTGGCACAAGATGGGTCGGGGGATTTCAAAAGTATCCAGTCGGCCATCAACCAAGGCTTAAATAACCAAACCATTTACATCAAAAACGGGACCTATCCAGAGAAAGTCTATATCGATTCTTTGCGTCATGATTTGCGAATTTTAGGCCAATCGCGGTCGGGTGTCATTCTGAAATTCACCCAGGCACGGGATATTTGGCGTTGTTCAAATCCGGATGATTATGGCGCCGGCGTGCTTAATATCAAGGGGCATGATTTGAGTTTTGAGAACTTGTCGGTTATCAATGATTATGGGTTTATTACCAAGAATGATGTGACGATTCCCTGTCTGAATGAGGCGGGGAAAACGACGCAGTCAACCGTTCAAAAATATGCATTACCACGGGAGGCGGGGGAAAAGGATGGGGAGAAAATCGTTCGGGTGGATGGCCACCAATTTGCTGTTCGGACGATGCCGGGATCGACGCGTTTGAAATTCGAACATTGCACCTTTCGTTCAGGCGGCGGCGATACGATGAGCCCTTGGGATGTGAATGCAGGTATGTATTATTTGAATGATTGTGAAATCGAAGGTGGGGTGGATTTGTATTGCCCGCGTGGTTATGCCTTGGCCGAAAACTGCACCTTTATTTGCCATAACATGAGTGCGGCGATCTGGCATGATGGTTCAGGTGAAGAAGGAGCGAAGTCGGTCCTAAAAAACTGCCGCTTTATCGGCGATCCAGGTTATAAATTAGGCCGATACCACCGGGAGGCGCAACTCTTTTTATTCAATTGCAATTTTGATCAGAACATGGCGGATGCACCTATTTACCAATCCGGCGACCGGAAATTAGCCTGGGGGCATCGGGTGTATTACGCCAACTGCCATCGGGCCGGAGGCGATTTTGCCTGGCATCAAACGAATACGAATCTACGACCGGAAGAGATCAATTTTACTTGGGTTTTTGGAGATAATTGGAAATAAATTTTTATTGTATCAAAAAAATACATTAATTTGTATCAAACCTCTAAACCTATTTATATCTCATGCAAAGAAGACAATTTCTTCAGCGGTCCAGTGCCTTATTAGCGGGATCTTTCTTTTTGCCATCCGTATTTCATGCAGCACCTCGTCCCATGGGCGTTCAGTTGTTTACTTTGTTTATGACCTTGGATCAGGACGTGAAGGGGAATATGCAGAAAATTGCAGATTTGGGGTATAAGGATATTGAGTCAGCCTTTAGTAGGGTTGGGGGATTTTACGGCATGTCGGCCATGGAGTTTTCAGATCTTAATAAATCTTTGGGGATGAACTGGGTATCTCACCATGTGGTGGGTGCACCTTTCAAACCTCGTCCGGGATTTGATACGTCTAAGATGCCACGCATGAATAATTTGCGTGATGATGCGCAAGCGATTGTGGATTCCTTGAAGGGTACGACGGTGAAGTATTTGGTTTGTGCGAATATCCCGATTGGAAATAAAGCAGAGGTAGCCGAAGCGGTTCAGATATTGACTAAAGCTGGTAAAATTGCCAATGCCGCGGGTCTGACTTTGTGCTACCACAATCACGATAAGGAATTTGAATTAGTGGATGGCCAAAAGGCTTTCGACGTATTCTCGAAAGAGATTCCGGCCGATTTGTTGAAGTTTGAATTGGATTTAGGTTGGGCGACCAAAGCAGGTGTGGATCCCGTAGAATTGTTCAAGGCTCAGCCCGGGCGTTTCCCATTGTGTCACATCAAGGACTTTGATGAAGGATTTAAAAATATCGTACCTGCGGGATCAGGTATCGTGAATTTCAAACGTATTTTAGACGCATCTTCGATCGCTGGTATGAAGCATTATTTCATCGAGCACGATATGCCCAAAGATGCGATTGAAAGTTTGACCATTGGTAAGAAAAATATTGGCCCCTTGTTGTAAATAAAGATTGATGATTGATTCTTTGAAAGCGTGAGACAGATGTTTCGCGCTTTTTTTATGACATGTAATAGCTAAGAACTAAGAACTAAGAACTAAGGATTTTTACGTTTTTACTCTTAACCCTTAGTTCTTAGTTCTTAGTTCTTAGCTCTTAGCTCTTAGCTCTTAGTTCTTACCTCTTACCTCAAAATCCTAAACTGATAAGCCCCCAACATCAAATGATCATGATCCATCCCCACCGCTAAGCTTTCGCCTGACCAAAGGTCTTTCACTTGGGTTGGTCTTTGACCATTTTCATCCATAATAAACCAGGAAATGGCTTGCGGTTGCGCGCTGAAATTAAACAAGCAAGTCAATTTTTCACCGTCCTTGAAACGGACAAATCCGGCAATGGAATTGTTTTGATTCGGAATCCAATGTATGTTTTTCAAATCCGCCAGCATGGCCGTAGACCGACGAAGCTTGATTAATTTCTGCAAGGCTGCATAAACTTGGTTCGCGACACTTCCTTTCTTGTCCACTAATTTATTGCGCTCCCAATCGATGATTGGGCGATGCATCCAGCGGTTGTCATAACTCTTGCCGGGATCTGCTAAATAGCTGTAATCATTCGTATAGGCTGCCTCGTCACCATAGAATAACATGGGAACGCCACCTACCAACATGCTCATGGCCTGCATCAAAATAATCTTATCAATGGATGTCTGAATCAGATTAGAATCCTTCATTTCCAAAGCATGCTCCAAGCCGCACAAAGAAGCCAAAGAACCGGATAAGCGAGCATCCTGAGTCTTGGGATTCACAGCAAAAAGGGCACCTTTCGCCGGTGAGCCTGGATGAGTTCCACTGTAATAATTTTTTATATATGAACGATGATCATAAGGGGTGAAACCCGCTTGATCAATCATGTAGTCGTCATATCCTAAGCCAATGTCGTCATGGCAACGCGTATAGGTTAACCAGGTTGCGCCCAATGGTTTACGCGATAATTCATGCTGCGCATTCTGCATAATCCGAACATCACCCGTTGCCAAGGCATCCCACTGAACCGCCATTTGCGTGGCATTATAAGCAAAATCACACTCATGCGTCGCGTAACGACCGGTACCAAAATACTCCATGATTTGCTTAGGAGCCACAATCGCTTCCCCTAAAATCGCCATACCTGGAGTTGCTACTTCCACACACATTTTAATTAATTGAAGCAATTGATGCGCCTCTGGAAGGTTTTGGCACGTTGTACCCATCTGCTTCCAAATAAAGGCAGGTGCATCAATGCGGACGACATCTACACCCAAATTGGCATAAAAGAACACATTGCCCAACATCTCAATAAAGACTTTCGGGTTCGTGTAATTCAAATCCCATTGGTAGTGGTGGAAAACGGTCATCACCCATTTGTCCAACTTCTCATCGTAGGTAAAACTGCCCGGCGAACTTTCCGGAAATATCTCCGGCATCGTCTCCTCCATTTGATCTGGGATCCGACGGTCATCGTACATGTAGAAATAATCTTGGTATTCCTTGATTCCCGATTTCGCCAATTTCGCCCACTCATGGTGATGCGAAGTATGGTTTAAGACGATATCAATCATTAGGTACATGTCTTCCTTTTGCAAAGTCGACTGGAAAGCACGTAAGTCATCAATCGTTCCCAATCGGTCCTCAACCACCCGGAAATCCTCCACCGCATACCCTCCATCACTCTCACCCTCCGGACTTTTAAAGAGCGGCATCAGGTGCAGAAAATTCACCCCTAATTGCTTTAAATAGGGTAATTTACTTGGCATTTGATTAATCGTCCCCGCGAAACGATCTACGTATAAACTCATCCCCACCAAATCCTGACTCAAAAACCATTGGCCTTTTTTGTCTTTCGCCGCATCGCGTTTTTTCAAATCCTCCGAACGGTCTAAATAAGCTTGGCAAATGGAATCAAGTAATTGATTGAATAGATTTGCCGACTGCGGATGTTGTCCATAGATCGCCTGGAAGTGCGAACGAATGTCATCGATATTCGCGGTAAATCGTTCCACGAATTTGGCGTCTTTGATTTTATGCGATTTTACAAGCTCATGGAGCTTTTGTTGGAGGGCTGGGTTGTACACGGTATTAATTAAAAATGCTGTTATTCAAATGTTTAAATGCTTCCATGGCGCCCATGTACTCACAGGTACGAGCTCCAGCTTTGTTGGCATTCTGGATGATTTTACTCCAATCCTCAAACTCCAGATTTGCAGGATTTAAAGATGCCTCGTCCAATTGGTATAATACGGCACCCACAAAGGCATCTCCTGCACCTGTGGTGTCCGTTGGCTTAATTTGTATGCTTGGAATGATGTAAGTTTTGCCTTGAAGTCCCAAAAGCGTACCATCTTTTCCCAATGTTATCGTAAAGACACCGGGGATGTTGGCCAATAGATTTTCGGCCGCTTCTTCCAAGCTCGATTTTCCCGTAATGAGCATAGCTTCCTCATCACTTAATTTGGTGAAATGGGCTTGCTTGAGGTAAATCCAGGATTGCTTAATGAAGCTTTCTTGTTTGTCTCCGAATAGTAAATGGCGGTAATTTGGGTCAAAGCTGATGGTTTTGCCTTGGTTTTTTGCGCTCTCCATCAAGTAATAATAGGCTGCATTGAGCGGGCCATCCAAAAAGGCAGTTGCCGAGCCAAAATGTATAATGTTTGTCGAGGAAAGATCGATAGCCCCAACTTCCTCCACACTCAATTGCGCATCTGCACCGCGATTAAACACGAAATCGCGTTCTCCATCGAGCATTAACGAAACAAAAGCAAAGGTGGTAAAGTGATTGGGATCGAGGTGGACATGTTTGGTGTCTACCTGAAAATCTTCCATCACCTGATTTAATTGCTTGCCGAAAGGGTCATTCCCAACTTTCGCTGAAAGCGCCACGGAACCACCTAGGGCTCCAATGGCCGCAGCCACATTGGTTGGGGCACCTCCTGGTTTTTTCAAGAAATTTTGTCCGTCGGATAAGCTTGAACCTTTATCGGTACAAATCATATCGATTAAGGCTTCGCCAATACACAATACACTCATTAGGCAGTTTTATTTGGGGATGGTTTAATAAATGCGGTCGCTACGGCAGCAATGGCCAATAACGCGCCTGCAAAGGTAATTGCATTTCTTGGATCATTATCTAAAAAATTCTTTAAAATAAACCCAAAAGAGATGTTTTGAAGGATCATCGGAATCACAATCATCATATTAATGATTCCCATGTAAACCCCATAACGTTCTTTGGGAATATCGCTCACGACCAATAAGTAGGGAATTCCCATCATACTAGCCCAACCAATTCCAAAACCTGTAATCGCGAAAAACAAAAGGTTCTTGTTTTCAATATGTGGGAAGGCTAAGAATCCTGCGGCAGCTAATAATAAGCAAGTCATGTGCACCGTTTTAGCTCCATATTTTTTTGCATAATTCGCTAAGGCGAGGGCCGATAAAAATGTCACGATGTTGTACCATCCATTGACTAAACCTGTCCACGAAACGGCCTCTTCGTAATAGGCCGGATTGCTTTTGGGTGTCGCATTCCACACAGAAAGTGCTATACTTTTGGACGAATTTTGCCAATAGCAAAACAGCGCATACCATTGGAATAAATAGACGAGTGCTAATTGCCACATGACTTTCGGCATTTCCCCAATCGCATGGAATATTTCAGAAATGGACTCGGTTACACTTACTTTTTTAGCCCGAATTTGGGCTAATTCCTCCGCCGTTGGTTCAATTTCTGAGGTCGTTCGCATGCTCCACCAAATCGAGCCAATCGAACACACCGCCCCTAAAAAGAAGGAGGCATATACCCAAGTAGGGAGTGATCCCGTTTTCCCAATAAAGATTAGCGGGAAAATGAATAGGGATAAATTCGCTAGTGTTTGGCCAAAACCCGTGAAAAAACTTTGCATTTGAAAGCCCGTTGGCTGTTGTTCCTCGTTGAGTTTATCCGCTACAAACGCACGATAGGGTTCCATCGCCGTATTGTTTCCGGCATCCAAAATCCACAAGAGTCCCGCTGCCATCCACAGCGAAGAACTGAAAGGATAAAGTAGCAGGCAGATACTGCAAAGCAAGGCACCAATGAAGAAAAAAGGTTTTCTGCGTCCCCAGCGTGGATGCCAAGTGCTGTCACTCAACGCCCCAATAAATGGTTGGATCAATAAACCGGTTACCGGTCCTGCCAAATTTAACAAGGGGATTTCATCCGGACTTGCCCCCAAGAAATCATAGATGGGATTAACCGCACTCTGCTGAAGGCCAAAGGAATATTGAATACCAAAAAAGCCAACATTCATATTGATGATTTGGCTTAACGTGAGTGAGGGTTTTCG
This sequence comes from Aquirufa sp., assembly GCA_046073805.1. Classification (GTDB taxonomy): domain Bacteria; phylum Bacteroidota; class Bacteroidia; order Cytophagales; family Spirosomataceae; genus Aquirufa. The sequence continues at coordinate 12,014 of JBJTMZ010000044.1, read as the reverse complement.
TAACGACATGGTAATAGGTTTATTTTCAGATTAAATTTAATTAATCCAATCGTTAAGGGCAAACTGTTCTAGACTGTTGGCCTAATATTCTTGCGATAAGGGATGAATCATGAGTTCATCGATCACGACATGAGCCGGTTGGTTCATCACATAATAGATGCTATTCGCCATATCCTCGGAACTCAACCAATTTTGGTGACTTGCATCGCCCTGGGGTTCCGCGTGAAAATGGGAGTCGACGAGTCCGGAATAGACACAAGAAACCTTGATGCCATCTTTGCGCACTTCTTTTCGCAAGGCCTCGGTGAAGGCATGCTGGGCATATTTTGATGCACAATACAGGGAACCACCGTCAAAAACGCGTTTCGCCACATCCGATGCGATGGAAATGATATGCCCTTTTTTGGCAGCTTTCATGTGACTTAATACGTTTTGCGAAAATAAAAAGGTGCCTTTGACATTCGTATCAAAAACCTGATCCCATTTTTCCTCGCTGTAGGATTCCGTAGGTCCAAAGGCCCCTACGCCTGCATTATTGATTAGGTAATCAATTTTTCCAAAGGTATGTGCTGTCTTTTCTACGGCTTGTTGGACAAAGCCTGCATCCGAAACATCCCCCGCAAAATACAGTGGGCGATGTCCCATCTCAGTGATTTCCGCGGCAAGGTCTTTCAGTTCGCCTCCATTTCGGGCGATCAGACTTAATTGAAAATTATGTTGGGCTAATAAAATGGCCAGGGCCCGTCCGATGCCACGCGAGGCACCAGTGATGATGGCGGTAGGGTAGGTGTTGTTCATGTCATAAACATACAAAAATTATATGTTTTTAATTATTGCAAGGAAGAATGCTATTTGCTTGTGGTATTATTTTTGGTTTATTTTATATTATTCAAATTTAGGTTATTCATGAAGCAAGTTGCCTTTCTCATTAATCCCCACAAACGCGCTCAATTACAAGCATATGTGGCCTGGGTGCGTTTTCGCGTGGATTTTGCATTGTCAGTTTTCGATGAAAAATGGCCGGATTCTTTAGCAGATTTCGAGGAAGTTTGGGTGATGGGTGGGGATGGTACATTTAATTATTTTGTCAATCGCTATCCGGATTGCTCGATTCCCATTGCCTTGTTCAAAGGGGGAACGGGGAATGATTTTTATTGGAAATTATACGGTAAGATTTCAAAAGAAATGCATCTCAATGCGGTGCTTGCTGGGAAATTTGAGGACTTTGATGCCGGCCAGGTGAATTCCATGATATTTTTAAATGGTGTGGGTATTGGAATTGAGGGAGAGGTTTTGGCGGCCATGGATGCGATTCGTTGGATTGGGGGTGCTTTGGGTTATTATTTGGCCGCTATTCCGGCCTTGTTTCGATTTAAGACCTATGAAATTCAAGGGCCTAAGCCAGTTTTTTTATGTATGGTTTTCAATAGCGCACGTGCCGGAGGAGGCTTTCTTTTTTTTCCGAGTGCCGATGTGCAAGATGGAGAATTAGATATGCTTACCTGTGATCCATTACCGGTTTGGAAGCGTTTGTTCTATATGCCCATTATTCAGTCGGGGGGACATGTCAACTTACCTTTTATACAATTTTCTAAAATCAAGTCGGAGCGCATCGTATGCAATCGAGTCCTCCGTGCGCAAGTAGATGGAGAAGTATTAGCTTCGGATGCATTTGAATTTAAAATTCTTCCTGCTAAATTTAAGTTCATTGTACCTACTAAACATCAAACTAATGACTAATCGAGTGCTGGCATTCGCCGTTTTGTTTCTTTTGGCATTTAATCTTCATAGCCAAGAAGCTGATAAAAAGAAAGTAATTCAATCCATTCAGAATCGCTCCGACCAATACGGCCAAATCGCCCAAAAAATCTGGAATTTCGCGGAGGTAGGCTACAAGGAAAAACAAAGTTCTTTGCTGTTGCAGGAGACTTTGCGTCAAGCAGGATTTCAGGTAGAGGCTGGAGTTGCTGACATCCCTACGGCATTTGTAGCCACGTTTGGTCAAGGAAAACCGGTGATCGGAATCATGGCGGAATATGATGCTTTGCCGGGATTATCCCAAGATTCCATTCCGACCAAACGCAGTTTGGGAGGCAATTCGGGACACGCTTGTGGACACCATTTATTTGGCACGGGTTCGGTCGCCGCGGCGATTGCAGTGAAGGAATGGATGAAGGAGACAGGTCAAAAGGGTACCATTAAATTGTATGGATGTCCAGCGGAAGAGGGTGGTTCAGGGAAAGTATACATGGTTCGCGCGGGATTATTCAGCCAGGCGGATGTGATGCTGCATTGGCATCCGAATGATGAAAATACCGTTTCGCCGTCTTCGTCATTAGCCAATAAAGCAGGTAAGTTTCGTTTTTATGGTCTTTCTTCTCACGCGGCTGCTTCGCCCGAAAGGGGTCGCTCGGCATTGGATGCCGTGGAGGCGATGGACCATATGGCCAATATGATGCGAGAGCATGTTCCTTCTTCTACGCGAATTCACTATGTGATTACGAACGGGGGTAAAGCTCCTAATATTGTTCCGGATTATGCGGAGGTGTATTATTATGTTCGTTCCCCGCAACGCGACATCGTGATGGATGTTTGGAATCGAATCGAAAAAGCGGCCGAAGGAGCAGCCTTAGGGACGGGTACGCGATACGAAGTGGAATTAATCGGAGGTGTATACGAAGTATTGCCGAATGAGCATTTGGTAAATACGATGGGAAACAATTTAAAAACGGTGGGTGGCTATACGCTGAATGCAAGTGAATTGGCATTCGCCAAACAAATCCAACAAACACCGGGTATGCAGGTTGTCGATTTAGCCTCAACCAATCAAGTTTTCTTAAATCATCCAGATCCGAGTGGTGGTGGTTCAACTGACGTGGGCGATGTGTCCTGGGTTGTTCCTACGGTTGGTTTAGGTGCCGCAACTTGGGTGCCTGGAACCGCTGCACACAGTTGGCAAGCCGTTGCCGCCGGTGGCATGTCGATCGGCCGCAAAGGGATGTTGGTCGCCGCCAAAACCATCGCCTTAACGGCCATCGATTTATTCAAGAAACCGGCCCTAATTGAGGAGGCGAAAACGGAATGGTTAAACAAGCGGGGAGTTGATTTCCAATACAAGAGTTTATTGGGAGATCGCAAGCCGGCTTTAAATTATCGTGATTAGGTGATTACCTACAGATAAAACTTGTCTGTTCAATCGTGGATTTCGTCGTTGGAATTGTTTGATAAGTCAAAAGTCATTTTTCCATACGGAGAATAAAGCTAAATTCGAACATGTTTAGCTCAATCGCCTAATTTATGAAAGACGAAAAATACAGTCGATACGAATTTTTAAGGAAAATGGGTTTTCAAGGAGGTGCCTTGATGGCCGTTTTGGCTTCTTGTACGCATGATGGGGATGCGGTATTGGATTCACTGATTGTCAATAACAAAGGCGAGAAAGTTGCCGCATTAGACAGTACCAACAAAACTGGTACCACACCTGCCACTTCGGGATCTAGTTCAGGCACGACTTCGGGTGGTTCAACATCCGGTGGTACGACAACAGGAGGAACTACCTCGACCACGCTTCCAGTAGGAAAAGTTGCCACAGCTGATTTGGCCAAGGTTTCAAATCCTTTGGTCAAATTAGATTTGACTTTATCTAGTTCAAGTGCTTTGACAAATACGGGAGGTTACATCACTGTGAATAATGCGATTGTCATTGGAAGATCAGCTGATGGCGATTACGTAGCGGCATCTAATTTGTGCACGCATGAACCCAAGCGTCGGGTGATATTTAACAAGACCGAATATTTTTGTACGGATCACGGTGCCCGTTTTTCTTTAACTGGTGCAAATTTAAATACGATTGCCAGGTCGCCTCTAACCGTATATAAAACTGCCAATGACGGGAAAACGCTCATTGTATACGCCTAAAAAATATGAATCTACTCTCTGCTATTTTATTTGCTGTTCTCTCTTGGATGGGAGACTTTTCGCAGGCCCAAAAGGATGCGAAAGACCAACAAAAATTAATTTTGTTGAATTTTTCCGGCTCGGATTGGTGTGGTCCCTGTATCAAGTTAAAGCATGATGTTTTTGAGAGTGAGGCCTTTGGCCAATATGCTCAAAACAAGCTTGTCCTTGTTCGCGCGGATTTTCCGCGTTTGAAGAAGAATCAGTTGCCTGCGGACCAACAAGCTCGCAACGATCAAATGGCGGAGCGATATAATCCGAATGGGAAGTTTCCGTTGACCGTGTTGATCAACAGCCAGGGAAAAGTGTTGAAGGAATGGGAGGGTTATCAGCCTTCCGTTCAGAAATTTATTTCCGAAATCGCTGCATACCAATAAGCTAATGCCTTTATTCCAGCGAACAGATTTGTTGATGGGGAATCGATTCGATCTTGGAATCGTATCGGAGAACTCCATGGACGCAAATGCTGGATTGGCTGAAGCCGTGGAAGAAATTAAACGAATTGAACGCTTGTTGACAACCTTTGACGAACGTAGTCAAACGAATCAAATCAATGTGCATGCGGGAATAGCCCCGGTAGAAGTTGATCAGGAAGTTTTTGATTTAATCGCTAGGGCGCAGAAAATTGCCCATCTCACGCAGGGGGCTTTTGATTTAAGTTATGGATCCTTGGACAAGCGACTTTGGAATTTTGATCAGGAAATGAGGTCCTTGCCGGATCCAATGGAAATGGCGAATTCCGTTCGCCTGATCGATTATCAGGCGATTGAATTAGATGCTGCAAATCAAACTGTTTTTTTGCGCAACAAAGGGATGCGTATCGGATTTGGAGGAATTGGAAAAGGATATGCTGCGGATCGCACGAAGAGTTTGTTGGTAAATCTGGGTTTCCAACATGGCGTGGTGAATGCTTCTGGCGACATGAGTGCTTGGGGCTTGAATGAGCGAGGATTGCCGTGGCAAGTGGCGATTGTTGATCCCGATGACCCCCAAAAAGCCATCGCGCATTTTGATTTAACCAACGCCGCGGTAGCTACTTCGGGGAACTATGAAAAGTATGTGATGATCGCAGGCAAAAAGTATTCACATACGATTAGTCCCAAGACCGGCTATCCCATCCAGGGTATCAAAAGTGTCTCGGTTTTTGCACCGGTGGCTGAATTAGCAGACGCGCTGACCACGCCGATTGCTGTGATGGGGGTGGAAGTGGGGTTGGATTTGGTCAATCAATTGAACGGAATAAATTGTGTGATTATTGATGATGATAATCGCATCTATCAATCAAAAAATATTATTGCAAGTGTTACATAAGCCTATGAAAAAGATCCTGTTTTTTGCCATTTTGGTGGGAAGTCTATCTTCCTGTACCGTGGTGAAGGAATACCAAAAAAGTCGAATCAATGATTCCGAAATGGAATTGTCTTCGCGTAAAAGTGAAAAGTTTGAACAGGCATTCTATTTGTACCGCGAAGGTGCATCAGGAGCGAATGGCGGTAAGAGCGGTGGAGGCTGCGGATGTAATTAAGAAATCTTATGAAAAAAGTTGTCCTAGCCATTGGTTTATATTGTTCGCTTTTACACGGAGTAAAGGCCCAACAAACCTTATTTAATCGGTCCGGTTCACAAGTTAGTTCCTCAGATACGACAGATTACGCAAAACGCAGATTGAAATTTGAAGAGGCGAATATCGTGACCGGTTATTATGATCAAGATGGTAATAATTCCGCTATCACGGGTGGACATGGTACCGAGAAATTGACCGATTTAGCAAACTCGTTGGAATTGCGATTTTCCAAATTAGATCGTTACAATCGGACGCATTCAATCACGGCTGATTTTAACATTGATCAATATACGTCGGCTTCGTCTGATAATATTGATCCCTTGACAATCTCCTCCGCATCCCGAAAAGATACACACATCTATCCGAGTATAGCTTGGTCGGTGAAAGATGATTTGCTAGGAACTACCCACGGTTTGGCCTATTCCTTCTCGACGGAATATGACTACAAATCCCACGGATTTACAGCGAGTTATGCCAAACTTTCTAAAGACAAAAACACCGAATGGTCCTTCAAAGGCGGTGCCTTTTTAGATACGTACATGGCGATTTTACCGTCGGAATTACGCCCCGCGAATTATCCGTCTGGAGCGCATGGGGACCAACGAGGGATCGACTACAAACCGAGAAATTCGTACAACGCCTCGTTTTCGGTTTCGCAGGTGATAACCCAGCGCTTACAGGTGATGGCCATGATTGAACCTAGTTTTCAAGAGGGTTTATTGAGTACACCGTTTCACCGGGTTTATTTTACGAATGGAAATTCCACCATCGAAAAATTACCAGGAACTCGATTTAAATTACCGGTGGGATTTCGCTTAAGTTATTTCATGGGCGATAATACCATCATTCGTGCCTTTTATCGTGCCTACATCGATGATTGGGGAATGGTGGCTCACACGGCTAATTTAGAAGTTCCCTATAAGATTTCACCATTTTTCTCGATCAGTCCTTTCTACCGATTTAACATTCAAGGTCGCGTGGATTACTTCAAGCCCTATGATGGTGTGAATGGCCAACATACGACGAAGGAGACTTACTATACCTCCGACTATGATTTATCGAGTTTTACCAGTCAATTTATGGGTGCTGGTATACGCCTCGCGCCTCCGGGTGGATTGGCGAATATCGTCAACTGGAATTCTTTGGAATTACGTTACGGCTATTACACCCGATCTAATGGTATGATTGGCCATAGTGTTTCCTTAAACATAAAAATAAAATAGGCTTCGGCCTTTTTTATTTATTTGATTCATCGTAATATTGCAATGTAATAATTAACGAATGGGGATTACCAAGGCCGATTTATTTACGGAAGAACAAAATACGATTGCTCAAATGGCTAAAGTCTTAGGCCATCCGGCGCGTGTCGCTATTTTGCAGCATTTGGTAAAGGCGAAAACCTGCATCAATGGAGATTTGGTCTCTGAGTTGGGCCTAGCCCAAGCGACAATCTCCCAACACCTACGTGAATTAAAAGAGATTGGTTTTATTCAAGGAACCATCGAAGGTGTTTCGGTTTGTTATTGCATTAATCCGGAAAAGTGGGCGGAGTTTAGCCAATTGTTCGGTTCGTTTTTTGAACATTATTTTGTTTCCCAACAATCTAACTGCTGTTAATATGAGCTTTCCTCGCATGCACGTTTCACTTTATTTCAGCAATTTGGCGGCATCGGTGAATTTTTATTCGACTTTTTTCGGCCAACCGGCTACCAAGATTAAGCCAGGATATGCAAAATATGTATTGGATTCGCCCTCATTGATTATTTCGTTTATTGAGAATCCGGAGCGGGTTCAGGCGAATTTTGGTCACTTGGGATTTCAAGTGGAGACCTTTGAGGAGATGTCTAAGCGTTTAGATCAGGCCCGTGCTCAGGGTATCGTTTCCAAAGAGGAAATAGGAACCTCATGCTGCTATGCCGTTCAGGATAAATTTTGGGCGACCGATCCCGATGGTGTTCAGTGGGAAGTCTATTATTTTCATGCGGACGCAGAATTTAATGATCCACACTATGAAACGCAGGATGCTGCTGCTTGCTGCATGCCTCCCGCTGCTGAAAAGCCTAAATTGAAAATTGCCGAAATTCAATCCGCGAATTCCTGCGCGCCAGGTTCGGGATGTTGTTAAATTCGTATTAAACGCTTGATGACTAAACCCATTCCCATGAATAATAAGCTAAACGAAAATTTAGAGTCCATTTTAGCCTTATCGATTAGCGATGAACGGAAGGCGGTTCTTCAACCCTTAATTGAATACATTAAATCGAAGCGGGAGAAGCAATTGCCGATTCTGTTGAACTTCATTTGTACGCATAATTCTCGTCGGTCCCAATTATCCCAAATCTGGGCGCAAACCGCTGCCGATTATTTTCAATTAGCCGCACAATGTTATTCGGGTGGGGTTGAAGTAACCGCATGTAACGAACGTACGATCGCTTCCTTGGAAAGAATGGGTTTTATCGTCTCCAAACACGGGCATTCAAATCCCATCTATTTCTTGTTACACACAGAAGATTCCCGTCCAATGATCGCTTTTTCGAAGCTTCACAATGATGTCATCAATCCGCATCGCAACTTTGCTTCGGTCATGACTTGTTCGCATGCAGATGAGAATTGTCCCTATTTGCCTGGAGCCGACGTACGTATTCCCGTTCGCTACGAGGACCCCAAAGCCTTCGACGATACGGATCAAGAGGCATCGATGTACGATGAGCGTTCGCGCCAAATCGCGAGTGAAATGTTCTACGTATTTTCGCGGGTCTAGCTGGTGTGATCTCGGACGACCAACCAGCGTCCATCGATTTTCTTGAGCAACAAAGTAAAATAACCTCCCACATCACCGATGCTCGGGCGCGTTAATTTCCATTTGCCCAGCACCCAAGCCGTTTGACCGGCGGTTACATCTACCTCCAAAATATCAAATGCCAACGTGCCCATGGTTTCCCGATTGGGATAACTGGTCTGATAGCGCTTCAATGTTGCCGCCCAACCCTTCGTGACACCGGCCTTGCCGATGAATTTCAAGTCCTCACTCTTTTCATAGTACTCCATAAACGCCTCAATCTTTCCCTCATTCCATAACTTTTCCTGAGTTTTTAAGACAGATTTAATCGCATCCACTTCCGTAGTGGATTGTGCGAATAAGGGTAGTGTCAATAGAATAAATGCAAGTATTTTCATGGAATGCGATTTTTTTTCGAATGTAAACATTTATGTCGAAAAGTTTTGGTCGACACATGTCCGATTTTCGTATCAAATGTGAAGGTCACATTTTTAATTCCCGATTAATGTATCATTTTTGTAAAATAATAAATCTAGACTTACTATGAAGCAATTTTTACTTGCCGTTTCGCTAGCATTTACCTCGCTCGTCGCATTCGCGCAAGCCCCCGATGAAAATCGTTTTGTTAAGTCGGTCCTTGTTGATAAACTCGACGAGCCGATGGAATTTACCTTCTTGCCCGATGGACGCATCGTCTTCGTGGAAAGAAAAGGAGAGGTGAAACAATATGACCCAGCGACGGGCATCACCAAATCCGTGGGTAAAATCGTTACGAATACCAAATACACCAACCGCCTAGGCCAAGTTCGTGAAGCCGAAGAAGGCGTCATGGGTGTGGTGGTGGATCCTAATTTCAAAGAAAACCACTGGTTGTACATCTATTATGCACATCCGAAAGAAACGAAGCACGTGTTAGCGCGTATGGAGTTGAAGGATGAGCAATTGTTGACAGACCAACAAAAAATTATCCTAGAAGTTCCAACCCAACGCGAGGAATGTTGCCACACGGGAGGAGGAATGGTTTTTGATAAATCAGGTAACCTTTTCTTGACCGTAGGAAACAATACAAGTAACAGTAATTCAGATGGCTATGCGCCGATCGATGAGCGTCCAGGTCAAGCCTATTGGGATGACCAACGCGGTGCTTCGAACACCAACGATTTGCGTGGTAAGATCTTGCGCATTCACCCAGAGAAGGATGGTTCTTACACCATTCCGAAGGGTAATTTATTTGCTCCAGGAACTCCAAAGACTCGTCCAGAAATCTACACGATGGGACACCGTAATCCTTGGAGACCTAGCTTAGATTCGAAAACAGGCTATTTGTATTGGGGCGAAGTAGGTCCAGATGCATCGGTTGACTCGGAAAAAGGACCGCGTGGTTATGATGAATTTAACCAAGCCAAAGGACCCGGTTATTACGGTTGGCCTTACTTCATCGGAAACAACCAAGCCTATGCCGATGTGAATTTTGAGACCTTGGCGATTGGACCGAAATTCAATCCAGCTGCTCCGATCAACGATTCGCCGAACAACACGGGTTTACGTGAATTGCCACCGGCGACTAAAGCGATGATTTGGTATCCTTATGGAACATCGGATGAGTTTCCATTAGTCGGATCATCGGGTCGTTCGGCGACAGGCGGTCCGGTATTTCACCGTTCCGATTTCCCGAATGGAAAGCGTGTTTTCCCTTCTTATTACGAGGGAAAATGGTTGATCGTTGAATTCATGCGTGGTTGGATTATGGCCGTTACATTAGACGAAAACGGAAACTATAAATCCATGGAGCGCTTTATGCCAAATACGACATTTGGTTCGGCGATCGATATGGATTTCAGCCCAGAGGGTGATTTGTATGTATTGGAATATGGTTCTGCTTGGTTCCGAGGAAATGAGAACGCACGTTTGGTAAAAATCGAATACCAAGGTGGTAACCGTAAGCCGGAGGTTGTAGCGACGGCTGCCAACAAAGCGGGTGCGGCTCCATTTACCACAACACTTTCGTCAGAAGGTACAAAGGATGCAGATGGAGATAAGTTGACCTATACCTGGACGGTTAAAAAGTCGGGTAAATTAGTTAAGAGCCTTGCTGGACCTAGCCCTAAATTAGATTTGAAGGATGCGGGTAAATATGCGGTAACGCTAAAGGCAACCGATGCCAAGGGTGCGAGCAATACGTCATCCCTAGAAATCTTGGTAGGTAATGAGGCTCCGGTTGTGGACATCGATTTTGAAGGAAACAATAAGTCATTCTACTTCGCGGATTCAGCACCCAAATACAAGGTGAAGGTAAGTGATAAGGAAGATGGTGAATTGGAGAAGGGCATTGCACCTGAATCCGTGGCTGCAACCTTGGATTATATTCCATTTGGATATGATCCAATTGAAATGTCACAAAGTCATCGCAAGGCAGATTCTGATTTATTTGCCTCAGCAGGTTTGCGCTTGATTAATAAAAGCGATTGTAAGTCTTGTCACCAATTGAACGTGCGTTCGGTAGGACCGAGCTACAATGAAGTGGCGGTGAAATACAAGGGTCAAAATGTGATAGACCAATTAGCTGATAAAGTGATTGCCGGAGGAATGGGCGTTTGGGGCGAGCATGCGATGTCGGCACACCCAGCGATTTCCAAATCAGACGCAAAGCAAATGGTTTCATATATCTTAAGCCTCAGCGAGCCGAAAGCTTCCAACAAGATTGCTTTGAAAGGGGAGTTGGCTCTCGTGAAACCTGAAGCTCAAAAATCAACCAAAGGCGTTTTCGTCGTTCGTGCGACCTATGTAGACAAGGGGAACAAGAAAATTGCTCCAGTACAATCTGAGAAGTGGGTGTTTTTACGTGCTCCTCAATTGGATGTAGAGAAAGCGGATGTGTCAAAGGGTATTTTGCAATTAATTACACCGGGTCGTTCGACGAACATGGTGGGTCAAAATCCATACTTGGGTTATAAAGGATTGGATTTGACGGGTATCTCAATGATTGATATCTCGGCATCTGCTCAGGCGCGTACCAATGCAGCAGGCGGGGTGATTGAAATTCACTTGGATTCGCCAACGGGACCCGTGATTGGTAAAACGAATTTGATCGAAGTTTCGCAAGGAGGATTTGGTGGACCGCCAGCGGCTGCCACTCCGGGTAAGGGGGCACCGCTTGGAACAGCCGTAGCTGCTTCCGCAGCACCTGCAGTACCCGCAGCTGCACCTGCCACAGGAGCACCGGCTGCTGGGGCACCGGCCCAACAAGCGCCACGACGTCCAGCACCATCCTCTCAGAAAGTTGCGATCCAAGCAACGACTGGCGAGCATGATGTGTATTTTGTGGCGGTGAATCCGAAGGCTGCGGAGCAACAAATCGTTGTCCAAATTCAAGGAATTGAGATGAAAAAATAGCTTTAATCGCTAGTATAATTGGGGCTTATTTGTCTTTATGATAAATAAGCCCCTTTTTTATGCGCTATACCCTTGTTCTCCTTTTGATTTCATCGAGCTTATTCGCTCAAAAAAATATCACAGCAGCTTCGGATGCCACGGCACCCCTTCATGCTTTACAGCCGGATTATCCGACTCGATACGGTGCTGCTACATCCCAAGAGGTACAATCGGTCATCGATCGCGTTTTCAATTACCTCGACGTGGCGACGCCAAACCAGTTTGTTAATAAATCTACTGGAGCTGTTTGGTCACCTGGTCAGCCCTTTGAAGAACAAACGG
>JBJTMZ010000043.1:0-5638 GCA_046073805.1 Aquirufa sp. | reverse complement strand
AGCTAATTTTTCCTATCAAACGGATGGAGGAAATACCATGAATGGGTCTATCACCGTGAAGGGAACAAAGTTTCGTCTGAAGACAGCGGGTCAAGAAATCTTTAATAATGGGAAAGAAGTGGCGACCTATATCAAGGAAATTAATGAGGTAAATATTTCGGCTTTTGATCCGGCCGATGGGGATTTGAATCCTGCCAAAATTTACACGTTCGATAAGAAAGGCTACAAGTTTACGTTGGTGAGTGAATCGGGCGGCGTAGCAACCGTGGAAATGGCGCCAACGAGTAAAGCGGTTCAAGTAAAGAATGTGACGCTTAAAATCAATGTTTCGGACTTTACAGTTAAGTCTTGGACGATCATTAATAAAGCCGGAAAGAAACAATCGTTTAGCGTAACGAAATTAAATCCGAAGGCTGGGGTTGATGATGCATATTTTACCTTCAACAAGAAGTCGTTTCCTGGTGTGGAGGTAAATGATTTGAGATAAATGTGGAGACGCGATACATCGCGTCTTTCAAGAGTGAATGCGAGTTAGCGCATAGCGTTGACGCGATGTATTGCGTAACTTAGACGCGAAGTATCGCGTCTCTACAGACAACATAAAAAAAGAAGAACCGAGGTAACGAGTAACATAGACGCGAAGTATCGCGTCTCTACAGATGGCAAAAAAAAGGCGCGAATTTCGCGCCTTTTGTCTTTATGCTAATTCGAGTATCAATTGCTTCATGATCTCCAAGCCATCCGTATTATTTAAATCGGGATCAGCTGCTCGCTCAGGGTGAGGCATCATGCCAAAGACGTTACGTCCTTCATTGCAAATACCTGCGATGTTTAATAAGCTTCCATTAGGGTTCGCTTCATCGTTCACATTTCCATGGGCATTGCAATAATAGAAAAGGATTTGATCATTTGCTTGTAACGAAGCCAAAGTAGCTTGGTCGGCGAAGTAACGACCCTCGGCGTGTGCAATCGGTATTTTATAGGCTTTATTTAGGTCTAACTCTTGGGTTAAAAGCGCATTGTTGGTAGCTGCTTTTAAATAGATGTTTTTCGAAATGAATTTTTGTGAGTTATTACGCAAAAGTACGCCGGGTAATAAATGGGCTTCTACTAATACTTGGAAGCCATTGCAAATCCCCATTAAATAACCGCCGTTTTTCGCGAATTCAATCACATGGTCCATGATCGGCGAGAAACGCGCAATCGCACCCGAACGAAGATAATCCCCATACGAGAAACCACCCGGAACGATAATGAAATCACAGCCTTGTAAATCGGTGTCCTTGTGCCATAATTTAACGGCCTCGTGGCCTAAACTTTGAATAACGCCAACGGTGTCATCATCACAATTGGAACCCGGAAATACGATTACGCCAAATTTCATTTTTTGATTGTCTTAATTTCTTACAAAAATACAGGATTTCAGCGATTTATTTTAGCAATTCCTTGTCAAATAAATAGCGTTCTTCATCGAATTGCGGGCTGTGATTCAAATTTACTTCCTGCCATTGCGATTTCGGAATTATTTTTTCTCCTGTTTTCAGCGTCAAAGGGAAAGTGATTTCATCTCCTAGATTCGACCAGCGGTACCGGAGCGTATAGCTTGATCCCGTTTGATTAACTTGGTATTGTAAGTTCGGGTTTTTGACCTGATACAAATAATGCATGAATAAGGGTTTGATTGGCTTATTGAGGTGTTTGGACCAATATTCCACCACTTCTGCCGTATTCGTATTCTTGTGGTAAAATGCCAAACAGAACTCTCGCAGGGTTTTGAACCAAAGGGCATCATCGTTAATGATATTTCGGAGTGTATGGAACATCCAAGTTCCTTTGAAATACATATCCGAATCGGGATGTTGATAATTTACCTGATATGGGCCTGCAATCGGGAAGGCGTATCGGATGTTGTTGCGCTGGTTATTTAGGTATTTCTGTGCCTCTGCCTTACCAAATTTCTCTTCTACGTAAATCGCTTCGGCGTAGGTTCCCAAGGCCTCATGAATCCATAAATCGGCATGGTCAGAGCAGGAAATCGAATTCCCAAACCACTCATGGGCAGATTCATGAATGATGATAAAGTCAAAACCAAATTTGTTATTCTTGTAATGATTGCCATACGCCACAGCGCTTTGGTGCTCCATCCCCCAGTAGTCGGTTTCTACCAATGCATAACCATCTTTGGGGAAAGGATAGGGGCCAAAGTATTTCTCGAAAATGCGGAGCATCTCCTCGCTTTGTTCGAAATGTTTTTTAGCTACATTCTCGTTTTCTTTCAACACGTAGTAATCCAAATCCAAGGACTTGCCATTCAACTGGGTCAGCTTTTTTGACCAATGGGCATAGTTCGCCATGTTGATGCTGACATTGTACAGATTGATGGGGTAACTTACCCGCCAATGGTATACATCCGTCGCTTGGAGGCTTTTCTTTTCGATTAAATTTCCATTCGACACATTAATTAGACCTTTGGGTCCCTCGATATGAATATCCATCGATTCGGGCTCGTCGGAGGGATGATCCTTGCATGGCCACCAAACCGAGGCGCCCAATCCCTCACAGGACACGGTTACCCAGGGATTTCCTTGAGGGTCTTTGGTCCAGGAAAATCCGCCATCCCAAGGTGGCTTTACGGCTGGTCGTGGTAATCCATGGTATTTGACAAATACGGTTTGCTCTTGTTTCGCTGGGATTTCCCTGCCCGCTTGAATGAAGACGGCATTTCCGTCCCGACGGAATTTTGCTTTTTGGCCGGCCCAACGGATTTCATCGATGACCATATTGGCAAACAAGTCCAACTGAATTTCGGATGTTTTCTGTGTCGTGATAAAGCGTATGCTATTGCTTCCAGAAATGCTTTTTTCGGTCGGGTTGACGGATACGCGAAGGTCATAATGTTTGACATCAAAACAAGCTCTAGCTGGGCTTAAGGTGCCACGAAGGCTGTCGGCATGACTAAATTGTTGCGCCCAAACTCCAAAGGGCAAAAGCAGGATAAGTAGTAGTTTGTAAGTCATCGATTTAATTAATGAAATTAAAGATATAAAAAAAGCTGCACCTTGTGAGTGCAGCTTTTGATCGGATGAAAAAAATCCTAGTAACGGTAGTGTTCCGGCTTGAATGGACCTGCTTGAGGTACGCCGATGTATTCCGCTTGATCTTTCTCTAATTTCTCCAATTTCGCACCGATGTGAGCTAGGTGCAAGAATGCCACCTTCTCATCTAAATGCTTTGGTAAGATGTATACTTTGTTTTCGTAATTTTTCGAATTAGCCCATAATTCCAATTGAGCTAATGTTTGATTACAGAATGAGTTTGACATCACGAATGATGGGTGTCCCATGGCACAACCTAAATTCACCAAACGTCCTTCTGCCAATACGATGATGTTTTTGCCATCGATCGTATACATGTCAACTTGCGGTTTGATTTGATCTTTCGTTGAACCGTAGTTGTTGTTCAACCACTCCATGTCGATTTCATTATCGAAGTGACCGATGTTACAAACGATCGCTTTGTCTTTCATCGCTTTGAAGTGACGATCACGGATGATTTTTACGTTACCCGTAGCCGTTACAAAGATGTTCGCACGCGTAGCCGCTTCGTCCATCGTAACTACCTCATAGCCATCCATCGCAGCTTGCAATGCACAGATTGGGTCGATTTCAGTGACCAAAACGCGGCATCCCGCTCCACGTAATGAATCTGCCGATCCTTTACCTACGTCACCATAACCGGCTACTACCGCTACTTTACCGGCTAACATTAAATCCGTCGCGCGACGAATTGCATCCACTAAAGATTCTTTGCAACCGTATTTATTATCAAATTTCGATTTAGTTACCGAGTCATTCACGTTGATGGCTGGCAAGAATAATGTGCCATTTTTCATACGCTCATATAAACGGTGAACACCTGTTGTCGTTTCCTCCGAAAGACCTTTGATGCCTGGAATCAATTCCGGATAGTCATCAAAAACCATGTTGGTCAAATCACCCCCATCATCCAAAATCATGTTCAAAGGTTGACGCTCTTCGCCGAAGAATAACGTTTGTTCGATACACCAGTTGAATTCCTCCTCGTTCATGCCTTTCCAAGCATATACCGGGATACCAGCCGCTGCAATCGCTGCCGCCGCGTGATCTTGCGTAGAGAAAATATTACAAGATGACCAAGTTACATCAGCTCCTAAAGCTGTTAATGTTTCGATCAAAACAGCTGTTTGGATGGTCATGTGTAAACATCCTGCGATACGCGCACCTTTTAGTGGTTGCGCCGCGCCGAATTCCGCACGCAAGGCCATTAAGCCGGGCATTTCTGCTTCTGCTAATTGAATTTCTTTGCGACCCCAATCGGCCAATGCAATGTCTTTAACTTTGAACGGTACATAAGTACCTGATTGTGATGCCATTGTGTATTGTTTTTTATTTCGAATTCTTAAGAAAGTGCAAATTTAGGTCTTTATTGTTGACCAACAAAATTTTGCAGGGATGTTCCGAATCGTTAGGATTCTAAAAAGGGTAATACGCTTTCCAGTTGGATGCCACGGGAACCTTTTACTAACAAAAAGCTGTCTTGAATGGGGTTATCTTGTAACCAATTGTGCAAGCCAAATTTGTCGGGAAAATAATAAGCCTTCGGTAAGGCTTCCAACGCATGTTGCATGTTTGTTCCAATCAATAGGACTTTGGCAAATTGAAATCCGGCAATCAGTCGGCCGAGTGCTGCATGTTCTTTTGCCGCCAAATCTCCCAATTCAAACATATCTCCCAAAATCACAATTTTTGGATTATTCTCTGTTTCGGCAAAGTGGGTAATGGCTGCTTCCATCGAGGACGGGTTGGCATTGTAGGCATCCATCAGGACTTGGTTGGATCCAATTTTGATGAATTGGGAGCGATGATTGGTTGGTTGGTATGAACTGATTCCCTGTTTACAAGCCTCATCACTCAAACCAAAACTTTTACCTACGGCAATTGCCATTTGAATATTTTCGAAATTATAGATGCCAGGTAAGTGCGTTTGGACGATACTTCCATCCGCGCAGGAGAAACTGACGGTTGGCTTTGCCTCAATCAATTGCGTGGGCATTGCCTCATCCACCTGAACGCAAGTTGAAATACCTCGTTCTTGGCTCATATTGTGTACGACGTTTTTAGCTTTGGGTAAAAAGACCGTTCCGCCAGGTTGGGCAACATAGTCGAATAATTCCCCTTTTCCTTTGATGACGCCTTCTTCCCCGCCAAAGCCCTCTAAGTGCGCTTTGCCGATGTTGGTAATCAAACTATGTGTCGGCTGGGCAATCTCGACCAGTTCCTTGATATCCCCCTGTTTATTGGCCCCCATTTCGATCACCGCGA
Organism: Aquirufa sp.; assembly: GCA_046073805.1. Classification (GTDB taxonomy): domain Bacteria; phylum Bacteroidota; class Bacteroidia; order Cytophagales; family Spirosomataceae; genus Aquirufa. The sequence goes on along the minus strand of JBJTMZ010000043.1, from coordinate 278 downwards.
CTTCATGATTCGCTTTGATTTGAAGGATGGATAGGGGAACACCGATGTGGTTATTTAAATTTCCTGCCGTAGCGTAGCAATGATATTTTTGGGATAAAACGGAAAATAGGAGTTCTTTCGTAGTCGTTTTTCCGTTGGATCCCGTAAGGCCGATAATTGGAATGCTCAACGTATTTCGGTAATCATGTGCTAAATCTTGTAAGGCTTTAAGGCCATCTCCGACTAAAATTGTTTTATCGCCAACAGCATAATTCGAATCATCTATGACCGCTGCTAGG
>JBJTMZ010000042.1:0-3366 GCA_046073805.1 Aquirufa sp. | reverse complement strand
CAAGGAATTTTTGGGGAAAACGACTCAAAAATCAATCGCCATAAAAGTGTTTTTTGATGTTGATATGGAAGCCGCTGTCCAATACGGAACAAGCCCCGGTAAATACACGAACCAAACCCCTTGGCAAACCTCCAAAGCACAAGAACCGAATGAATTAGTCGTCGATAATTTAACCTCAAACACCAAATATTACTACCGAATTCAATACCGAATTCCCAATAGCAGCGCTATCACATCAAGACCCGAATTTAGCTTCCAAACCCAGCGAGCAAGTAATTCAAACTTTACCTTCATCGTTCAGGCTGACCCACATTTAGACGAACAAAGCGATTCGGCGTTGTTTCGTTTATGTCTTCAAAATCAATTGGCCGATAAGCCAGATTTCATGATTGATTTGGGTGATATTTTAATGACCGATAAACTGAAAAATGCAGCTGGGGTAATTCCCAAAGACACGATTACCTACCGCAGTAAACTCTTCCGCAACTACTACGAAACAATTAGCCATTCCGTCCCCATTTATATTTCCATGGGAAATCATGAAGGGGAAGCCGGATGGAATCTTAATAATACGGCGAACAACATTGCTGTTTGGGGAACACTCGACCGGAAAAAGTTTTTCATGAATCCGTCTCCGAACGACTTCTATACAGGAGACCAAACCAATCATACTTACATTGGTCTGCGCGACAACTACTATGAATTTACTTGGGGGGATGCCCAGTTCATCATTCTAGATCCCTACTGGTATACCACCACAAAACCTGATGCAGCGAACGGTTGGCGCTGGACCCTCGGAAAGACTCAATACGAATGGCTCCGCGCAAGCCTTGAAAAGAGCAAAGCCAAATTTAAATTCGTATTTGCCCACCAGTTGATCGGGGGTGACCCCAACGGCCGTGGAGGAATCGAGTTCGCCGATTTATACGAATGGGGAGGCAAGAACCTGAATGGAAGCGATGGTTTCGCTCAAAATCGTGCGGGTTGGTACAAACCCATCAAAGATCTACTGACCGAAAACCGGGTGACCATTTTCTTTCACGGTCATGACCACTTCTTTGCTAAGCAAGATAAAGACTGCCTCGTCTATCAAGAAACTCCTCAACCCAGTCATCCCATATTTGCCACAGCCAATCAAGCCAGCGAATATGGTTACGTTAAAGGGGAAATCTATCCCAATACTGGACATCTTCGAGTGAATGTAAACGCGGACGGAGTCAAGGTCGATTACGTCCGAGCTTACCTGCCCAAAAACGAAACTGCAACTCGAAAAAATAGAGACGTTTCCGCCACGTATTTCATCGGAGCCAAGAATTGTTACGATGAGAAAACGAACAACTTAGTGCTTTGGAATAGCAATTACATCAACGAAATCGTTTATCCGAATCCAGCCCAACAACGCACAACTTTATCTTTTGCATTGAAAATCCCCGATAAAATCAATTTGTCAATTTACTCCATGAATGGCCAATTAATTAAACAATTATTAAGCAATAATCCTGTGCAAGATGGTAGCTTTCAAGTAATTTGGGATGGCACCGACGAAAATAATCGTCGGGTTCCGGCGGGGAATTATATCTACCAACTGTCTGGCCAGCAAAGCCCAAAACAATCTGGAAAAATCATTCTCATCGACTAACATGAAAAAACTCGCCTTTTACCTCCTTTGCTTGGTTTGCTTGGCTTGTAAAAAGGAAGAGCCCGTTACGCCAACGGTCCCGACAAGCTTTGAAGCATACAGTCCAACCTTCACCGCAAATGGTGAATTTCCTCAAAAATATACTTGTGATGGAGCGAGCATATCGCCAGCATTAGCCTGGAAAAATCCTCCTGTAGGAACAAAAGGTTATGCAATTACAATGCATACCATACCACCCACAGGCGATAAACATGTCTATATGTGTGTATTTAATATCGCGCCGTCGGTTCTTGCTTTCCCTGAAAATACGACCAATATTGGGTCTTGGGGAATCAACACCGTTAATGGGAAAAACACGTATACGCCACCATGCTCCCAAGGGCCAGGTGCCAAAATCTATGTGATTACTGTCTATGCCTTATCGGATCAGCCGACTATCACACTTGCTCCCAATAAGATAACCATGGATGTCTTACTAGAAGCCATCTCAACAAAAACATTGGCAAAGTCTGTAATGTCTGTCACCTACACCCGACCATAATCATGAAACGACTCCTTCTTTTTTGCTTATTGATAAGTCCTTTTTTCATGCAAGCTCATGAGGGAGGCCATTATACACAGGGTGATTTTTTAAAGGTTTGGCATCTGAAAAACGGGCAAACAGTTGAAGGTAATTTTACTTTCGGCTCCGAAACCGAAATCATTTTGGAGCAATTACATGGCCAAAAAATCACCATACCCTTGACTGATTTAGCGCATAATGATCGACGAATTGCCGAAATTAAATTAGCTCGCTATCAGAAAATTCATCCGCTATCCGTCAGCCCTAGTCCACTATCCTTTTTATTCTTATGGGGAGGAATTGTCTTGCTGGGAATACTGCTTTCCTATCTTTTTACTCGAATCAAAACCATTCGAATCAAAGCACCTGCCGGCTTGGCCTATTTGATTCTCATTGCTTGGGCTTGTAAAACAGAGACTGCCATCGCTCCCGTTTCGCCTACTAGCTCAACCACCATACCTAAAACAAGTACCAGCTTTCTCGACTCTGCGTTCGCTCCCTACAAAAATACCATTTCGACCAATTACGACGCTACCTATTATTACGTCAATTCAAATGGAATGCCAGAGCATAACATGATGGTCGGAATTACCAGTTGGCAACAACAAGTCCCCATTCCCCAGCCTTATACGGGCTCCAACCACTGGTCTATTCCGTTAAGTCCCGTCTATGAAACCAACCCATTAAGCACAAAGTCCAACTTCATGAAGGGGGCCGTCGCTTTAGCAGTCAATGGGATTCCTATTTTCAATGCCTTAAATAACCGAGGGGAAGACTCCTATGCAATTGGCGAATTGGATCAATGGGGAGGTCACTGTGGTCGAGCGGATGATTACCATTACCATGCGGCACCCCTTCATTTGAGTGCCCGTTCAGGTTTAAAACCCATCGCTTTCGCCTTGGATGGTTTCGCCGTATATGGCGAGAAAGAACCCGATGGAAGCAGTATGAAAACTTTAGATGCGAATCATGGACACGTGGGTACGAATAATATTTACCATTATCATGGAACCTCCGATTACCCTTATGTCATCGGAAACATGCGTGGGAAAGTCACAACAGACCCGACAACTCCTGCACCCGAAAATCAGATTTTACCCCAAGCATTTACCAGTGTTGTTCGGCCCGCGTTGACGGCCTTAAAGGGAGCATCGATTACCAATTT
>JBJTMZ010000041.1:0-3056 GCA_046073805.1 Aquirufa sp. | reverse complement strand
AATTCCATCTATTTTTTCAATAATTCACCTACCTTAACAGAAATCGCCTTTCCATCTGCCAAACCCGCTAATTGCTTCGACGCAGCACCCATCACCTTACCCATATCAGCAGGACTCGTGGCTCCCACGGCCTCAATGATTTCAGCAATACGTGTCGTCAATTCTTCCTCAGTCAATTGCTTAGGCAAAAACTCCTCAATAATCGACAACTCCGCTTGCTCCTTCTCCGCTAAATCCGGACGATTTTGAGTAACATAAACGTCTAGAGAATCTTTCCGCTGCTTGGCAGCCTTCATCAAAATTTTCATTTCCGCATCTGCCGAAAGGCCATCAGCATTCGAGCCCGAAGTCTCCTCGAGTAAAATCATCGATTTAATCGCACGCAACGCACGTAAACGATCTGCATCTTTTGCCCGCATCGCATCTTTGATGCCTGCCTCCTATGTTCAAGAGCCGAAGGATTTTATTGATTTGTATCAAAAAGTAAACGCGGCTTTAGCCAAAAAACAGCAAAAGCGTTAATCAATGAAGTTCCTCCTAGGCTTGCTTTTCATAAGTTCTTCCATCATGGCACAAATTCCATTCATTCAGGGACATCGAGGTTGTCGGGGTTTATATCCTGAAAATTCACTGCCCGCATTTGAGCACGCGCTCAACATAGGCGTTCGCGTCTTGGAAATGGACGTTTGCCTATCAGCTGATGGCCAAGTCGTTGTTAGTCATGAGCCTTATATGAATGCTCGTTATGCGAGTCATCCTGCCGGTAATCCGGTTTTGAAGGAGGAAGAAAGTCAATTGAATTTATACCAAATGCCTTATTCGGAGATCAAGCGGTTCGATGTGGGTAGTCGGGGAAATGCGTCTTTCCCAGAACAAAAGAAGGTACCGACTTACAAGCCTTTGTTGTCAGAGGTATTAGCCTTGGGTGAGGCCTTCCGAAAGAGGACCGGAGAAGCAGTTTATTACAACATTGAAATCAAGTCGGAGCCCAGCGAATACGGTCATTCGCAGCCAGCGAGCATCAAGGATTTTTCGGATCGCGTACAGCGCGTCATTCGTGCACACGTGGCCAATCCTTTCATCATTCTTCAAAGTTTTGATATCGCCGTATTGGCCTATTATCACCAAGTATATCCCGAGGTACGCTTGTCGGCCCTCGTTGAATCCGAGTCGCCCCAATACACCCTGGATGTTTTGGGATTTACCCCGGCCATATTCAGTTCGAGTTATCAATATTTAACCCCAGAAATGATTCAGTATTGCCATTCCAAGGGGATGCAAGTGGTGCCATGGACGATTAATTCCACGGAAAAAATGCAACAATTGGAGGCTTGGGGTGTGGATGGAATGATCACAGATTACCCAAACAGAGCTCCCAAGATTCGTTAATATGTCCTTGTTCAACGAGACTTTATTGTGGTTTATGAAGCGGCGAATGCCGCGGATTGAGGCGATTTACAATCGGCCTTTGGACTTGCAATATGAAGGGTTGAGCAAATTGATCTTGGAGGGGCGTAACACGGAATGGGGCCAGAAATATGGCTATGAGGACTTTTCGTCCTATGAGACCTTTCGTCAGCGGGTGCCTATTTCGACCTACGAGGAGATGTTTCCTTACATTGAGCGAATGATGCAGGGCGAGCAGCAAGTTCTATGGTCCACGCCGATTCAATGGTTTTCCAAATCTTCGGGTACTACAAACGCTCGAAGTAAGTTTATTCCTGTTTCCAAGGAGTCTTTGGAGGATTGTCACATGATGGGCGGCAAGGACATGATTACCTTGTTGATACAAAATAAGCCCGAGACGAAAATATTTGAGGGCAAAGGCTTGTCGATCGGAGGTAGCTTGACGACGGATTCGATGAATTCGCGGATGTTGATGGGGGATGTTTCGGCGGTGGTTATGAAGAATTTGCCAATTTGGGCACAGATGATTCGGACGCCCTCGTTGGACGTTGCCTTGATGGGGGATTGGGATCAGAAGATTGAAAAGATGGCCTTGGAGACGTCCCAGGAGAATGTGACGAGTATTTTAGGGGTTCCTACGTGGACTTTGGTGTTGATTGAAAAGATTCTGGAAATCACAGGTAAGAAGAGTATATTGGAAGTTTGGCCAAATTTTGAGTTTTTGGTGCATGGGGCGGTGGCCTTTGGTCCTTACCGGGATTTATTCCAAACCCAGGTTTTTCCATCTTCGGAGGTTCGTTTCCTGGAGATTTACAATGCCTCGGAGGGATTTTTCGGGATACAGGATGATTTGAACCGACCGGATGAGATGCTGCTAATGTTGGATTATGGCATTTTCTATGAATTTATTCCGATGCATGAGAGTGGGGAGGAGCTGGACTCCATTGTTTCTTTGGAGCAGGTTGAGTTGGGCGTGAATTATGCGGTCGTGATTACAACGAATTCGGGTTTGTGGCGTTATAAGATTGGTGATACGGTTCGATTTACCTCATTGAGCCCTTATCGAGTGAAGATCTCGGGTCGGACAAAGCATTTTATTAACGCATTTGGAGAGGAATTGATTATCGAAAATGCCGAGCAGGCGATTGCTAAGGCTTGTCGGGCAAGCGATGCTGAAATCAAGGATTACACGGCGGCGCCAGCCTATATGGATGGGGGAAAGCGGGGAAGTCACGAATGGGTGATTGAATTTTCGCGTGCGCCAAAAGATTTGCGTACCTTTGCGGCGGTGTTGGATGAAACCTTGCGTGCGAACAATTCGGATTATGATGCGAAGCGATCGTATGATTTGGTTTTAGGTCCTCCTCTGATTCACGACGCGCCGGAAGGTACATTTTATGCCTGGATGCGGAGTCGGGGAAAATTAGGGGGCCAGCACAAGGTGCCTCGTTTGAGTAATCACCGCGAATTTTTAGAAGGAGTTTTGGCTCATATAAATCAATAAAATGGCTTTAAAAGAAACAATTGAGGCAGGCATCAAAGATGCGATGCGGGCAAAAGATGCAGATCGTTTACGTGCGTTGCGTGCGATTAAATCGATGATATTATTGGAGGAGACCTCGGGCTCGAATTCGGATGGCCTTTCGGCG
>JBJTMZ010000040.1:0-3293 GCA_046073805.1 Aquirufa sp. | reverse complement strand
GGAGAAGGAGATGACGTTTGAGACATTTATCTCACGTGATTTGTTTAAAGGAATGAACTTCGACTTTATCGGAAAGCGTAAGTATTCCTACTGGTTCTCTTGGATCTTGATTGCGGTAGGTGCGATTGTTGTATTTATGCAAGGAGGTTTCAACTTGGGTGTCGACTTCAAAGGTGGACGTTCTTATGTCGTTGAGTTCAACCAAGCGGTACCAACCGATAAGGTAAAAGAAGCCTTGTCAGATGATTTCGGCGGCAAAGGCGTGGAGGTGAAGACTTTCAACGGTGCGACGAAATTGAAGGTGACGACTTCTTACTTGGTAGAAGATGAGTCGATCGTTGCGAACAACAAAGTTCGTACAGCTTTGGAGACAGGATTGAAGGATTTTGCATCGGCATCACCGAAGGTTTTATCGGAGTCGAAGGTAGGAGCAACGGTGGCGGATGATATCTTGATGCAATCGTTTGTGTCCATTTTCTATGCCTTGATTGCAATCTTTATCTACATCTTGATTCGTTTCCGCAAGTGGCAATATTCATTGGGTGGTATTGTAGCCTTGTTGCACGATACGCTTGTGGTATTGGGTATGGTGGGAATCGTTCGTTTGTTCGGTTTCGAATTAGAGGTTGACCAAGTATTTATTGCGGCGGTATTGACGGTGATCGGTTATTCGATTAACGATACTGTGGTAGTATTTGACCGTATCCGTGAGGAGATCGGTGTGAATCCAGATTTAGGTAATAAGGCCTTGATGATTAAGACCATCAATGAGTCGATTAACCATACGATGTCACGTACGGTGATGACGGCGACTACTGTATTCTTGGTAGTAACGGTGTTATTGATCTTCGGAGGTGATGTGTTACGTGGATTCTCGTTTGCGATGTTTATCGGTGTTGTTTTTGGTGCATATTCGTCTATTTTTGTAGCGGCGCCAATCGTAATCGACCTCGGAACATCTTCTAAACCAAAGAAATAAGTTCCAATGCCGGTTGTTCGAAGGGATGACCGGCATTTATATTTTCCAACAAATTAATCAACTATGAACAACAGTATCTGGAGAAAGAAACCCATGCACATGTTTGAGCAAGACATGCAAAAAAGTGAGCTCAAGCGGGTATTGGGCAAATGGAGTCTAACAGCGATCGGTATCGGTGCGATTATTGGTGGGGGTGTTTTTGTATTAACAGGAACGGCTGCACACTTTCACGCGGGTCCGGCTTTGGCGATTTCATTCATTATTGCGGGTATCGGATGTATTTTCGCCGCGCTTTGTTATGCTGAATTTGCAGCGATGTTGCCGGTAGAGGGTAGTGCCTATGCCTATGCTTACGGGACAGTCGGTGAATTATTCGCCTGGATTATCGGTTGGGGCTTGATCCTCGAATACGCGATGGGTGCCATGACGGTAGCCGTATCGTGGTCGGGCTATTTCAATAAGCTCTTACACCTCTTTGGCCTGCATCTTCCGGAGAACTTAACGAATGACCCGGTGTCTTATGGTGGCGCGGCGGTGAATTTACCAGCTTTGGTGATTGTTTGGTTTGTGACTTGGATTTTGGTTAAAGGAATCAAGGAAGCGGCGAGTGCGAACAACATGATCGTGATCTTGAAGGTGGCGGTAATTTTGTTTGTGATTATCATGGGAGCATTCTACATCAATGTGGAAAACTGGACTCCGTTTATTCCGGCTGAAACTTTAGTTGAGCATGAGAATGGCGAGATGTTACCAGCGTATGGCTGGGGTGGAATCATCTCGGGAGCTTCGGCGATTTTCTTTGCCTACATTGGATTTGATGCGGTGTCTACCCAAGCGGGTGAGGCGATCAATCCAAAGAAAGATATGCCATTTGCGATTATTGCGTCGTTGTTGATCTGTACGATTTTATACATCGCGGTATCCTTGGTGTTGACGGGTATGATTAATTACAAGGATATCACGGGTCCTGCTTTAAAGGCACCGGTCGCGTATGCATTTGAAGCATCAGGTCAGCCTTGGGCGGTATTCTTGATTACGGCGGCGGCGACAGCAGGTTTGCTTTCGGTGATGTTGGTGATGATGTTGGGCCAAACGCGTGTCTTCCTAGGCATGGCGAAGGATGGCTTGTTACCAAAGTTCTTTGCGGAGGTTCACCCGACGTTCAAGACACCATGGAAATCGACGATCTTAGTGGGTGCGGTGGTATCTGTTGTAGCCGGTTTTACCCCAATTTCATTATTAGGTGATATGACGAGTTTCGGTACTTTGTTTGCCTTTACGATGGTGTGTTTAGCGGTTTGGATTTTACGTTTCCGTGATCCAGGTCGTGATCGTCCATTCAAGGTTTCGGGATTGAACATCGTGGCACCGTTGGGTATCTTGGTGAATACCTTCTTGATTTTGAATTTAGGGCGTACGGCACAGATCTTCGCATTAGCGTGGTTGGTGTTCGGTTTGGTGGTGTACTTCTTGTACGGCCGACCGAAGTCGCACTTGAATACGAGAGAGTAATGGAAAAGCCCCTGATGAAGGGGCTTTTTTTATGCCCCAGAGTAAAGTCTGTATAACCCTAGGCTTTAGCCCAGGGATTCCAGCCGTAGGCTGGTGGGGTGATCCTAGCTTCATGCCACAGACAGAGTCTGTAGACCCCCAGGTTAAAACCTGGGGTTTTAAATAACCCTAGGCTTTAGCCTAGGGAATAAACGCGAAGTATCGTGTCTCTACAGAATTGCCTAAGAGATATTTTTGGCGTATTTTTGCAGCTTGATTTATCATTATGCAAAAGCTTGACGCGGAAATTGCCAAACGACGGACCTTTGGTATCATCTCTCACCCCGATGCGGGAAAAACTACCCTGACAGAAAAATTGCTACTCTTTGGAGGAGCCATTCAAACGGCAGGGGCCGTAAAATCGAATAAAATTAAGAAGGGGGCGACCTCCGACTTCATGGAAATCGAGCGCCAAAGAGGGATCTCGGTGGCGACGTCCGTGATGACCTTTGAGTACAATGATGTCAAAATCAACATCCTGGATACACCCGGTCACAAGGACTTTGCGGAGGATACGTACCGTACGTTGACGGCCGTGGATTCGGTGATTTTGGTGATTGACTGCGTGAAGGGTGTCGAGGAACAAACGGAGCGGTTGATGGAAGTTTGTTCCTCGACACCCTTCACGCAGTCAATCACCAAAATCACGGAATCCACGGCCGTCAAAGTCCGATAGGTATCCTCCGCAAAGTCCTTGTGACCCGGCGTATCCAAGATGTTGATTTTTACATCATTGTACTCAAAAGTCATCACGGACGTCGCC